>WTIF01000277.1 GCA_011522845.1 Deltaproteobacteria bacterium | reverse complement strand
GGGAGCATCAACACCGCAAACAAGATGACCAAGGCTGATGCAGCAAGGATGTAGAACAGCATATCAAAGCCCCAGTTGTGGTGCACCCAGGCAATTAGGGGTACCACCGTTGCCCAGACGATGAAGCTCACGATGTAACGTGCCCCATAAACAGAGGCTCGAAGCTCAGACTTAGCCATTTTCCCAATCATGTAGTCATTGATTGGAATTTGTCCAAAAGCCCCCAACATGAATCCCACAGAGACTGCCAGCGCGCCAAGATCCACCAACCCAGGCATCAAGGTAAAGAAGACAACTTGAACGCAGGCAACTCCAATGAAGACCTTTCGGGGACCATGGGTGTCCAACATCTTCCCCACGACAAGCTGTGAAAAGGAAGCCACCGCAAAGACAATAAAGGTGAGCCAACCAAGCATCGTGGCGGTGGAGGCAATTCCGCCGAGCCGTTCTTCAAACACCTTGGGCAGCGCAAAGGTGGTTCCTTGAAAGACAATCCCTGCAACAGCAGTAGTGAAGAAGATGATCCCAGTCACCCGAATCAGCATCGCTCTCCATTCATTGGAGCTGATTTGCTGTGTGTTTTTTGATGGGGGCTTGGTCACGGAAGCGGTCACCGCATTCTTCAAGGGTAATCTATCCCAGTAGCTGACGAGATAGGCCAGCCCAAACAAGAGAGAAATCAGCCCTGGTAGCCAAAAGGCGGTGCGCCAGCCTGTCTGGTCAATCAGAAAACCTGTAAGGAGTGCCGCACAGCCAACTCCCATATTGCCCCAGACCCCATTGAAGGCGATGTCCCATCCCATTTGCTGACCCCCACGGGAGATCATTGCCAAGCCCACAGGATGATAAATTGCGGCAAACATTCCAATAATGAATAGCCCAATTGCCATCTGAATCGGATTTTGAACAAAGGAGGTGCCGATTGCAGCCAGCCCAATTCCCACAAAAAACACCCCCATCACTCCTTCTCGACTCCAACGGTCTGCCAGCCAGCCTGCAGGCAAAGAGAACACACCAAAAGCAATCAACCCTGGGGTTGCGTATGGAATTAGTTCGGAATACCCCAACTCCCACTCCTTGGTGAGCGCCAGCGCAGCCACAGTGGCGAAGATCAACATGAAGAGATGATCCAGAAAGTGCCCCACGTTGAGAAAGAAGAAGTGCTTACGGTCTTCCATGGTCGATGAATCAGGTCAAAAATATATCGGTAGTTGCTGGCTCACAGAGCCAGCTCAATCCAGCAGTGATGCTGAATACAGTTAGTTCATTTTTTCAAAAAAAGCACTAGGCATCTTGTGGCAGAAAATAGTAGAGAAGCAATGCATATGGCTATCTAACCTTCTTTTTTGGGAAGCACTGATTAGAGAACAATTCTGATCAACTGTACCTTTGATTTCACAGAGCAAGTTGCGAGAAGAACCTTGGCTGAATTTCAGTTCAAACTATTTCTGCGGAACCTGCATTTCTGAGGGGGTCAGAGTGCTGAATTCAAGAAAATGGCTGGATGCTCAAATGCTCTGTAGGTTTTTGAAAGCTCAAGATATGCTGGAACCGTTTGGTGTTTGATCCGTAACCTATTATTCGGCACATCCAAAGAGGTTCCTATGCTAGAAGCTGCCATTGCATTTGTGACGGAGTACGCAATTTCCGTAGTGGTTGGTGTGATCATTATCGCCTTCTTCATTGCCAAAGTCAGAGTCCGCAAGAGCGAATATCATCAGGGTCGCTTAGAATAATTTTTTCAAAGAGGAACACTATGCGAAAAAAAGAAGATCGAAGAGTTGAAGACGTACCGGTGGAGGAAGATCGTCGGGTCATGGAGCGCAGGTCTCCAGAAAACAGAAAGAAACCGCACTTTAAACGTAAGGGCAAGGGGCCAGACCGGCGCGTCCAAGAGGTTCCCGTAGAAAATGATCGACGAGTGGGTTCTCGTAGACACTGTGAAGCAGAACCCACGAAGCCAGTGGAAGAATGAGCAATTGGACTGAATCTCTAAAGCACCTGAACCTGGAATAGCGGATGGACAGAAAATTTAGTTGGTACTGTGAACCTCCGGAGTGGACCTCAAAACCAGAGCGATTGTCTGTGGTCACCGGACTGAAAACGGATTTCTGGCAATCCACTTTCTATGGATTTCAGCGAGACAACGGGCATTTTTACCAGACGGAGGTAGAGGGAGACTTCTCAGCAGAAGTGGTGATCCACGGTCATTACGAGGAACTATACGATCAGGCTGGCTTGATGCTACGTGTGGATGCTCACAACTGGATCAAGACGGGGATTGAATTCACGGATGGGATCCAGCACTTCAGCACAGTGATCACGCGTGATGGGTTTTCGGATTGGTCGGTCATTCCGTTGGGAGTGCGGGTTGAACCCATTCGGCTACGGTTGACTCGCCATTCAGAAGCTTTGCGGATTCAATATCACCAAGAGGGCCAATGGCAAATGGCACGATTGGGGTACCTCTCAATGCCGTCGAAGGTGATGGTTGGTCCGATGTGCTGCTCTCCAGAACGAGCCGGACTCAAGGTGGACTTTGATAATCTCGTGATTGGCCCACCGATTCACCGAGCGCTGCACGAGGAGTAATAAAACCACTTTTTTGAACACAGCAAGTCTTGTTTTACCCTTCCGAAAGAAACATCTGTCTGAAGACGTTAAAAGCTTAAGTTGGCGGGTAGAGAGAAGGGTGAATTG
>WTIF01000327.1:7942-10927 GCA_011522845.1 Deltaproteobacteria bacterium | reverse complement strand
GGTAGCTCAGATAGAGTGCTTCAATTTGTCGAAGCCTGATTTCCAATTCTTGAATCTCCCCAAGTAGAGATCGTAGTTGCTCAATCGAACTCATAAACGATTTGGCCTCGAAGCTTGACAAGCTGTTGGACACCAGGAGAAAGGGTCTCCCAATGCAAAAGGTCGATAGGGAAATTTGAACGCTCCTCCGCATCTGCCAATAGTTGTAGCATCTGCACGGAATTCAGTCCTTCCACTGCAAAATCCAGATCGGAGATCTCAGAAAACTCTTCACGCTTTAGTAGAGAACCCCACTGCCAGACACGGGTAGGTTGGTAGGTTTCTATCCAATACTGCAAAATTTGCTCAGCATCCTCTCTTGCCTGTTCCCAGAGCCGTAGACGCTTTTTCTCCTGTTCCTTTGCTCTTCTTTGTAGAAAAGCTACTGTCTCCTGCACTTGAGACGATCTTTGATGGCTGTCCATCGTTAGTTTCTCTTTTTCTTCAGATGCTTCATAAATCCCAATCACAAGAAAGTTTAATTATAGCCTTTACATAGGCATTTACCAAATTAGGTAGATAGCTAAGGTTATCCTTAAGAGAGATCCTACACCATGGCTTACCAACTGAAATTGCATCTTGAAAAGATAAAACACTATGTAACGCCGAGTCGTGCAGTCTCAAACTGTTGAGTGAAATCAATCGGCAACTGCGATTGAACACAACAAGCACGCCAGATACTAAGAACAGAAAGCTAGCCTGGATGCAAATCAGCAGCTACAACTCCAATTGCTGAGGAAAAGTTGGGGCCAACTCAGAGTGCTGAATAGGACCATCCAGATTCGTAAAAGTCATTGCACCCTGTTCGTTGCAGAACCAAACTTCGAGTGCAGACTGTTCAAAATAAAGCTGAGCTTTCTCATACAGTTTTTTCCAGGTGTTGTGAGGAGATTTCACTTCTACACAAATTTCTGGAGAAATGTTTGCGGCAACCAAACCCTTGACCTGCTCCAACCTTTCCCCAGAAATCCATACGACATCCGGAGATTTTACGTTATCCGAAGTCATGACTGGAAATTCAGGCAGGGAGTATCCATTCGGCAGGTGAATCTCCAAAAAATGAATGATTTTTCCAGCGAACAAAGCATGATTGACTTGTACCGCATTCATCACCACTTCTCCATCTTTGTTCAACTCCAACTTGAAGGGTAAATTCTGCAACTCTGGCGACTCACAAACTTCTTTCCAGTTCATCTTAACCCTTTGCATGTCTTAACAATAGACAGATTTCCGTAACTCCTGAGACACTTGATACCCAGTCTGCTTATCTCAACTGGGTTATGCAAAAACATTGGATTGATCCTCACTCTGGTAAAAACGCTGAGTCCAGAACCTGCTCTGCATTCCAGGGGCACTCTGTGGGAAAGCTGGACTTGCTCAACCCAGTCTCACGAGTTGCTACGACAATGGCATTGCGGTACCCACGCTCAATGGCTTCTGGCAATTTTGACCGAAGACTTGGATTGTCTGCCAGGTGATCTGCGAGTTCATTGCGCTGTTCCTCAATCGTATATTGCCAACTGTGGCCTCGATGACTTGGCTGATATTGCCACTTGAGGAGATGGGCGAACAAAACTTTTAATCGGCTTTCCAACTCACGCTTAAGGTTTTTGCCCATATCTTCTAACTCTTCTGCCAAGTTTGCCCAGTCTAAGTCCTGCTGTGTTTGTGATCTCAGCAACTCTGCTTGTTGGAGCGTCCAAGCGTAGAAATCTTGTTCATATAGTTTCTGCGACATTTCTGTTTCCCTGTGATTAGCATCCTGATCATGATCAAAAATTACCCAAGATTAGCATGTATGATGAGTGCAGGAGCAGGTTTCCAATCTAGGGTTCCTGCTGAAAGAAAAGTTGTCCGACCCTTTGTATATGCTCTTTCAGGGGAATCGGAAGGGAATCATAAATTGACAAATCCACTCTGTAAGGCAGCAGCAGATTTTCGATTGCTTCACTGATTTGTAATTGATGCCGATGTGTCAGTTGTGACCCTTTCAAACTCAGATCAATATCAGAACCTTCCTTTGCATTTCCTTTGGCTCGAGAGCCGTAAAGCCATACCTCTCGGACCTCAGGATACCCAACAAATACTTGCTGGAGGCGCTCAGTAGTACGTTCGCTGAGTCCAAATGGTTCGGTCATTTGCTAAGAGATGAGAGTTGCTGGAATGTTTTCCGAAGTATTTGAAAATGACCGAGGTAGCGATTGCGGATGTTGACTAAAATTTGCTGCGCGCTTTCGTCATTATAGGTGTGCACTGTCAAATTACGATCTTGCAGCATCAGCATCCAATCTTCACCATCACGAATCAGCCCTCGCTCGAAAGCCAAACGTAGCGTATCTCGTGATCCATGTAATCCTGAGTTGCCCTGAAAAAGCAGATAGTCCCGCAACATATTCCAAGCCAATTCATAGGTGTATTCAAAGGCTTTGATCAGCCCCTGTGCTTCCAAATCATTCAACTCCAATCTTTGACAAGCTTGCTCTAGCTTTTCAAGTGCACGTTCAAAGTTTTGCTGACGCTGTTGCCAACGGATATCAGAATTAATTGTTGGGTTTGTCATTGCAATCCATACATTTCAATCAGGATCATCTCTTCCTCTCTTTTCCGACCCACAATCATCAATTGGCCCGGATAAAATGAGCAATCTACAACTGCCGAAGTGGTTTCTCTGATTTGCTAGCAGATGTTTCCTTGCATCTTGACTAAAGGAATTGACTTCACTACAAATTTTTTAACCGAAGGTAACCAATACTAAACTGCAGAGACACATGCAAAAAGTGAATATGCATGAAGCCAAGGTCCACCTTTCTCAATATGCGGAACTAGCTGCAGCCGGAGAAGAAATTCTCAATGTGTGCGAGTGAATCTATTGCCCGCCAAGGTGCCCTGAAAGCAGAGCAATCGCAACAAAGGTCCTTGGGACTGGGAAAGGCACATGTCAAAATT
>WTIF01000327.1:0-7842 GCA_011522845.1 Deltaproteobacteria bacterium | reverse complement strand
CAGACCAGTTGCCAGTAGTTATCCAGATCGAACTAATGAACCCCAATAACACTATTTGGTTTAGTGGGGCCAGCATCTGCGAAATTGCTATCAAGTCTTCTCTGTGCCGTGACGACTTCAGTTTCAACTCAATAGAAATCCATCAACTTGCTCTGGAGAACAGTTTTACTGAGTTACCTAACAATACTACTCACTTGTGATTCGGCACTGTGAACCTGTTCACCTAAAGTTCAGTTGCCAAAAAGAACATTTTTGTAAGTACATATCTCAACGCACAGTCATCATTAGGAACAAGCTCTAATTTCTAAAAATAAACAGAACATGAAAAAAGCTTTAATCACAGGGGTCACGGGCCAGGATGGGGCCTATCTCGCTGAATTTTTATTGAAAAAAGGCTATGAAGTGCATGGAATCAAGCGCCGCACTTCGCTGATCAACACCGATCGAATTGACCATCTTTACCAGGATCCTCATACCAAAGATCGTCACTTTATTTTGCATCATGGCGACCTAACCGATTCCAGCTCTCTAACTAGGATTATTCAGCATGTTCAGCCAGATGAAATCTATAATTTAGCGGCACAGTCGCATGTTGCGGTCTCGTTTGAGGAACCAGAATATACTGCCAATTCTGATGCGTTGGGTACTCTTCGCATACTGGAAGCAATTCGTATTTTAGGCCTCGAGAGGAAGACTCGTTTCTACCAGGCTTCGACCTCTGAATTGTATGGCATGGTGCAAGAGATCCCACAAAAAGAGACCACGCCTTTTTATCCACGTAGTCCTTATGCAGTGGCTAAGCTATATGCTTATTGGATCACGATCAACTATCGGGAAGCATACGGAATGTATGCGTGTAATGGGATCTTGTTCAATCATGAATCCCCAATCCGAGGCGAGACTTTTGTGACCAGAAAGATCACCCGTGCCCTAGCACGGATCAAACTGGGTCTTCAAGATCAGCTCTATTTGGGCAACCTTGACGCAAAGCGGGATTGGGGACACGCCAAGGACTACGTGGAGATGCAGTGGCTCATGTTACAACAAGAACATCCAGAAGACTTTGTCATCGCAACAGGCGAGCAACACTCTGTACGTGATTTTGTAAATGCTGCAGCAACAGAACTAAGCATGACGATTTCATGGAGAGGCAAGGGTGTCGATGAAGTTGGCTCTGTTGGAGGTAAGAGCATTGTCAAGGTGGATCCTCGTTATTTCCGTCCCACTGAAGTTGAGACACTCCTTGGAGATGCCAGCAAGGCCAGAAAAAAACTTGGTTGGACACCCAAGATAAGTTTTGAAGAACTCGTAACGGAGATGGTCCGAGAAGATCTAAAATCTGCAGAGCGTGATGAGTTGATCAAACGTGAGGGATACAAGGCGATGGATTACCATGAGTGAGCTGGTTCATAATGGGTTACTCCGAAAAAAGCTCAATTAGCTTTGGGAAACCAGGCACTCGCTTGGAGGATTCCAATTCCCCAAATGGAGTAAAGAAGCGCATTTTCCCATCTTCTGAACAAAGCCAGAATTCTTCTGCACCTGCTTGAAAATACAACTTCCGCTTTTCCGTCATCTGTAGCTCTGAGTTGCCTGGAGACATCACTTCGACGCAAATCTCTGGAGCCACTGAAGCATACAAGGCACCTCGACTTGCCAAAGCTCGTTCGCGAGAAATCCAAGCAACATCTGGAGAACGAACGCCATCTTCTGTTTCCACTGCCAATTCTGGAGGACAGTAGCCTTCTGGGAGAAACTCTTTTAGAAGCAAAAGAATTTTCTCAACATAAAAAGAGTGCTCCATCCTCACTGCGTTCATCACAACCTCTCCATAGCGATTTAATTCAAGTTTATAGGGTAGGTTTTGTAGAATCGGATCATCACATACTTCTTGCCAGTTCATTGTCTTCCTTTCAGTAGTTGAGAACGGGGCTGTCCATTTCTCTTTCCAAATTTCTTGTTTTTGCTTGCCAAAGCCGATAGCCGGATCAGCTGTTTAGCTGGTCCTCACGGGATTCCACAATAAACCTCAACATAATTAACGTGATTTAGTTGGTCGCAAAAAGGTGACACAGAATTCTTCTTTTTCCTGGTCATTGTTCCACTCCACGTCTGGATAGAGTCTCTCCACTCGTTGAATGCCACTTCCCAATCCACTGTAAGGCAAGAGATATTGACCTATCGAGCTTAGGATCGGATTGCGATGAATCGAAAGTCCACTACGGATTTTGGGAATACTCAGGGAATTTGGAAGTTTGCCAGGGCTGCGAATTTCGACACGATGCTCAAAGATGAAGACCTTGATCGTTGCGTTGATGAAGTAATCACGATGCAACAAGGCATTGACCAGGACTTCTACCAAACAGGCTTCTGGGATTTCGAGTTCGCTCTGTTCATTGAAGGCTTTACTGATTTGCGGTCTACGTAGGTTACTCCGCAGAAAATTTAGAGCCTGCTGATAGAGAGTCGGTATGGTCCCATAAAAGTTGTCTTTGGATAAAAAGCTTGTCGCCCCAAGATCATTTCCATTGAAATAAACACACTGTATATAGAAGGATTTTGAAAAGCGGCGTGGTTCTCTACCAAAAAGCAAATTACCAGCTAGTGTCAACACCCCGGATCTCACAAGGTCCAAATTTTCACAAATAGTGTTGAGATCAAGTCTTCCCGCCTTTAGATCTTCATATACTTGCAGGTCTCGTTTACGCATAAAAACTTGCAATGACTCGGAGTCGAGATCCCTCAGGCTGGAGTTGGTCAGCAAACCTTCTTCCGCAGATAGACCACCACTCTCTGCGAAAAGTCGGCGTAACTCTTCCGGAGACATTCGCCGCTTATCAGCACCGGATTTGGTAAGATAGACTCCTGCGTTGGTTGCATAGGGCCGGGCGCTACCTTTGCGAACCTGAACTAGTAGCAATTGCTTTCCCTCAACTTGAAGCTGCTGTACAAGTGGATAAATCGGAGGTTTAACATTTTCATTGGCTGTATTTGAGATCAACTGCTGCAGTCGACGAAGATCCTCTGGAGAGAGACCTTTAATTCGATGATCATCGCTAACTCCTAGGATCAGTTGGCCCCCCTCCGCATTGGAAAAAGCAACAAATTCCTCTGCCAACCTCCGAGCATCCTGAAGGTTCTCCTTGAACTGAGTAAAGCTGTCCTCTCCTCCTGTAATCAAATCAATTAGATCATCAGTGTTCACGAACTTCAGCTCAACAGAGGTGATTTGTGCTTGTTTGGGACCGATTTAGGGCCTGTCAAAAATAATTTCAAAAATATCCTTCGCGTTTTTTCTTTTCCATCGATCCCGCCTGATCCTGATCAATCAAACGCCCTTGCCTCTCCGAACTTCTTGACTGGAGCATCTCCTCCAACAACTCCTCCACACTCTGGGCAGTCGAGTCAATGCCTCCAGTTAAGGGATAACAACCAAGAGTCCGGAAACGAATCATTCGGTTCTGAGGCCTTTCTCCAGGCTCCAAGGGCATCCGCTCATCATCAACCATCAACCAGGTCCCTTGACGCTCGACTACGGGCCGTTCCTTGGCAAAGTAAAGCGGAACCACCGGAATCTGCTCTTGCAGAATATAGAGCCAGACATCCAGTTCGGTCCAGTTCGATAGTGGGAAAATCCGCATGCTCTCACCAGGCTGCAGACGTCCATTGTAGAGTTGCCAGAGTTCGGGTCGCTGCCCCTTTGGATCCCATTGATGATGTGTGTTGCGGAAGGAAAATACCCGCTCCTTGGCGCGAGAGCCTTCCTCATCTCTCCGGGCTCCACCGAAGATGCCGTCGTACTGGCCCTTGTCCAGCGCCTGGCGCAGGGCCTGTGTCTTCATTACATCGGTATGCACCCGACTCCCATGACTGAAGGGACCGATTCCCTGATCGAGGCCTTCCTGGTTGGTGTGGACAAGCAACTCCAGCCCAAGACGCTCTGCCGTTTGATCACGAAACTGGATCATCTCTTTAAATTTCCAGGTAGTGTCAACATGCAACAAGGGAAATGGCAGCTTGCCCGGAGCGAATGCCTTCAGTGCCAGATGCAGCAAGACGGAGGAATCCTTGCCAATGGAATAGAGCAACACTGGACGTTCAAATTGTGCTGCCGCCTCCCGGAAAATATAAATGCTCTCGGCTTCAAGCTGCTTCAAGTGTTCAGACATCATGACAACCTCAAAACACTGAGCAGTTGCTTCAGATTTTCTTCCTGGCTCATTTGATGAGTGTTCAAGATCAACTCTGGGTTATCTGGTGGTTCATATGGAGAGGAAATTCCGGTAAAGTTTGGCAATTTACCCTCTCTGGCCAACTTGTAGAGTCCCTTGGGGTCACGCTCCTCGCAGACTTCGATGGGGGTATCAACAAAGACCTCAAAGAATTCTCCGGGATTCATCAACTCGCGCACCTGCTGCCGCTCACTCTTAAAGGGAGAGATGAAAGAGACCAAGACAATCAAGCCTGCATCCAGCATCAACTTGGAGACTTCTCCGACACGTCGGATATTTTCTGCTCTGTCTTCCTCCTGGAAACCAAGATCCCGGTTGAGTCCGTGACGTACGTTGTCTCCATCGAGTAAGTAGGTATGATAACCCAACTCGTGTAGTCGCTGCTCCAACGCATTAGCTAGGGTTGACTTTCCAGAACCACTCAAGCCCGTGAACCAAAGCACTTTTGGTGTCTGCCCCTTGAGTTGAGAGCGAAGGGCTTTATCCACCCTACCCTGGTGCCAGACCACCTGACGCGATGCTGTCGCCGTGATCATTCCCGCAGCAATCGTGTTATCCGTTACTCGATCCACTAGGATGAAAGAGCCTGTGGCTGGCAGGTCTTCATAGCGATCACAGGGAATGGCTTTCTCCAGTGCTAATTCACAGCGGCCCAGGTCATTGCGCTCCAGTTGTGGTGAAGGTAGTTCCTGCATGGTCTGAATTTCCAGTCGATGCAGCAGGCGCTTGATTGTCGCTGGGACGGCTACGGTTCCAAGGCGCAGTTCGTAGCGCTTCCCAGGTCGCAATGGCTGGTCACCGAACCAAACGAGGTTGGCTTCGAACTGATCGGTGACGATCATTGGCGCTTCTTTTTTTAGAACAAGGACTTCTCCTCGGCTGAGGTCGGTCTCCTTTTCAAGCACAATCGTCACCGCCTCTCCTCGTTGGGCAGAGGGCTGTTCCCCGTGGACTCCAACGATCTGCTTGACCTGATTATCTGCCTGAGAAGGAAGCAGTAGCACCTCGTCTCCAACAGAAATCTGACCGGCAGTGACCGTTCCCATGTATCCCCGAAAGTCCTGGTGCGGACGACTGACGAATTGGACAGGGAACCGAAAAGGCTCTCCATCGATGGAAGTCTGAACCTCTACTTCCTCTAGCCAGTTCAATAGGGTCAGTCCCTCATACCAATCCGTCTGCTCGGATCGATGGACGACATTGGCACCTGTGACCGCTGAAATCGGGAAGCAGTGAAGATCCTGCAGACCGAGTTGTTGACCAAGTGCTTGGATCTGCTCTTCGATCTGCAGATAGGTCTCTCGGTTGTAATTCAGCAGATCCAGCTTGTTGACCACGACCGCCACGTGCTGCAATCCTAGCAAGCGAACCACCGCTAGATGACGACGTGTTTGGGAGAGTACCCCCTTGCGAGCATCGACGAGTAGGAGAGCGAGTTGACAGTGGGAAGCTCCGGTGACCATGTTGGCAGTGTACTGCTCATGACCTGGGGTATCGGCGACAATGAACTTGCGCTGCTCCGTACTGAAGTAGCGATAGGCAACATCGATCGTGATGCCCTGCTCCCGCTCGGCCTGCAAGCCATCCAACAGCAAGGAGAGATCTGGCTCTGACAAACCCCTTTTGAACTGGTCGGCTCTCAGAGTTGCCAGCTGATCATCTGGGACTAGCCCCGCATCATAGAGCAAACGCCCAATCAGGGTGCTCTTGCCATCATCCACGCTTCCACAGGTCAGGAAACGGAGCAGGTCTTTCTGTAGGTGTTTTTCAAGAAGTGAGGGCATAGCTTTAAATCTCTGAAGCAACTCCTGAAATGTTTTGAGGGAATCAGATTTACCCGATGTTTCTCAATCAGACCAAATCATCTCGATTTTATCAAAAGTACTAAGCTTCTGATTTTAGCATCAAAAAAAGCATAGGATAAATGTTTTCTAAGCGAAGAAAGTTATGATCCATTCTACTTAGAATGATTGATTAATTGATGACTAGAATAGTGCGGCAAATAAAAATAACGGCTGCCCAATGCGTATCACACTATTCAATCAAAAACCTCACAGCTCCTCAAGATCGCTCCCTGAAGATCTTTGGGAGAAAGTTGGGGATTCTCAGCAGGCCAATCAATCAACAATTCCGGATCACTCCAGAGCAAGGTTCGCTCGTGTTCTGGATACCAGTAGTCTGTGGTCTTATAAAGAAATTCTGCAGTTTCACTGAGCACCAAGAATCCATGGGCAAAGCCAGGTGGAATCCAAAGCTGGTGATGGTTGACAGAGCTAAGTCGGGTGCAGGTATGCTGACCAAAGCATGGAGATGAATGCCGGAGATCTACTACCACATCAAACACCTCACCATGTGTCACTCTGACAAGCTTTCCTTGGGGGTGTCTGATCTGAAAATGTAAACCTCTGAGAACACCCTGTTGAGAGCAGCTGTGATTGTCTTGGACAAAATTTACTGATTTTCCAATCGCTTCTTCAAAATCCCGCTGATTAAAACTTTCCAGAAAAAAACCGCGCTCATCACTGAAAACCTTTGGTTCTAGCAATAGAACATCTGCTAAGTTTGTAGGAGTCACCCGCTCATAGGACATTTGCTGACTCCTTCAGCAATCGGAGCAGATATTGTCCATATGCATTCTTTGCCAGAGGTGTGGCAAGTCGTTGAACTTTCTCTGCTGTAATCCACCCTTTGCGATAAGCAATCTCTTCCGGGCAAGCTAACATCAAGCCTTGACGCTTTTGGAGTGTTGCTACAAAACCTGCAGCTTCCAAAAGACTGTCCTGGGTACCTGTGTCCAACCAAGCGAAGCCACGCCCCATCAGTTCCACACGAAGTTTTCCTTGATCAAGATAAAGCCGATTCAAATCGGTGATCTCCAGTTCTCCACGTGCTGAAGGTTGAAGTTCTGCTGCAAGGTTACAGACCTGCTCATCATAAAAGTATAATCCAGTTACTGCAAAGGAACTACGGGGCTTCTTGGGCTTTTCTTCCAAGCTAATGACTTGTTGTTTTTCATCAAATTCAACCACACCATAGCGTTCTGGATCTTGGACTTGGTACGCAAAAATGGTTGCGCCAGCTGCTTGAGAATGAGCACTTTGGAGTTGCTTCACGAGGTCATGTCCATAGAACAGATTATCACCAAGAATCAAAGTACTGGGATGCTCGTTGATAAAGGACTCCCCTAAAAGAAACGCCTGAGCTAATCCATCTGGTGATGGTTGAACCGTGTATTCGATGGAAATTCCCCATTGGGAGCCATCTCCAAGGAGTTCTCGGAATAATGGTGTGTGTTCAGGAGTGGAGATGAGCAATATCTCTCGGATACCAGAGAGCATCAAGGTACTCAAGGGATAGTAGCTCATTGGTTTGTCATAGACCGGCAGTAGTTGTTTAGATACTGCTTTTGTCATTGGATAAAGCCTAGTCCCACTTCCTCCGGAGAGAATCAGACCTTTTCTTTCCCTTTTCATGGTATTTTTTTGATTTCAATAGTTTTGATGGGTGAAGCAAGCATTCGAAACTCTACTTTCCGTAACCCAGGCCCTGATCAGGGCAGAGGTATCCGATTACTGCGAGAGGTATCCCAGTTTGAAATGGGCGTTTCTCG
>WTIF01000252.1 GCA_011522845.1 Deltaproteobacteria bacterium | reverse complement strand
GCCAAGTCCAGCAATTTCTGATCTGCCCAAGGTTCAGCAAGTAGTTCCAAGCCAACCGGTAATTCTCCATAAAAACCAGCTGGGACAGAGATGGCAGGTACCCCAGAACAGGCAGCCAAGCGACAATTGGTACCCATCTGATCCTCCCCAATCAGGTTGGCTACATGGCGAATCGATGGATAGGCTAGAGCATCCAGGTTGTTTTCGGCAAGCAGACGCAGCAGGGCCCTGCGTACGACCTTGCGTTGTGCCATTTCCCGGTAATAGGTTGATTCATCTTCACTTCGCATGGCCATAGATTTCTGCGTTCGGAGATCTACTTTGGGATGGTGTTTCCCAAGGGCGAGTAGTTCCTCTAGATCACGGAAGCCCATCTCAGGATTGGCCCGCAGATAAGCGTTCACATCCTGCTTGAAGTCATAGGCGGAAACAAAATAGCCTTCGAGTGGCCGATCTAGGGACACCTCCAGTTCAGCAGATTCCAGCTCCACAATTTCCCAACCGGCTTTTTCGGACATAGCGGTCAAAGCCTCACGGATCACTCCAGCAACAACTTCATCACCTTCTTCTCTCTCCATCCACTCACGTAGTAACCCAATGCGAACTTTCTCGCGTATTTGAAGATTCGCCAGAAACTGAAAGTTATGTCCAAAGCTCTCAGCGGTTTGAGCATCTTCCGCATCGTAGCCAATCATATGATCCAGCATGATGGCCAAATCCCGAACTGATTTGGTGAGTGGTCCTCCAATATCTTGTGTGGAAGATAAAGGAAAAATTCCTCGTCGGCTCATCAGGCCTTGTGTCCCACGTAGTCCAACAAGATTATTCTGAGCGGCAGGAATGCGGATCGAACCACAGGTATCGCTCCCCAATCCAGTGACTGCAAAATTGGCTGCAACGGCTGCTCCGGTACCCCCGCTGGAACCACCGGGGTTTCTTGTTGGATCGTAGGGGTTGTGGGTAAAGCCGTGAATGGAGCCAACGTTTGTGATGCCATAGGCAAACTCCTGCATGTTGGTTTTTCCGAGCAACAGAGCGCCAGCATTTTTCAGCTTAGAGACGAGGTGAGCATCCCGATCAGGAGCAAAGCCTTTGAAGAGTACTGAGCCAACTGTAGTGGGCATCCCTTTGGTCTCATAGTTGTCTTTTACCAGAATGGGGATGCCATGAAGCATGGATCGGGCTCCCTGCCGATTACGCTCATCATCCAGTGCTGCGGCTTGCTTGAGCGCATCATCATTGAGTACCCGGATGCTGTTGAGTCCTGGTCCTTGTTGATCGTAGGCTGCAATTCGATCCAGATAGTATTGGGTCAGTTGAACGGCCGTCAGGCTTCCAGAGTTCATCGCTTGCTGTAGACTTTCGATAGATGCCTCTAGCAAATTCATTGGATTTATCTCACACTTTATTGAAATACTTGAAAAAATTCATGCCTGTGTCAGCTGACACAGGAAATTGGTTGTTGGCGCTTTTTCATAGATCGAGCACAGTCAAAATTACACTTCAGCAGTCAGTCGCACCTTTGCGTCAGATAATAAGTGAAACATCCGTTGCTCCGCTTCTTCTGATTTCTTGGCGAAAATAGAGTTTGCTACATCTTGATGCAGAGAAAGAGAGGCTTCATTTTGCTTGGCATCTCGATTGGTAAGACGAATCGAACTAAGCAGTGATGTGAAAATGATACCATCCATTGCGCTAAGAAATTCGTTATCCGTGGCCAGCAAAATAAGTCGATGAAAGTTAGCATCTGCTTCTACAAAAGCCTCGGCTGAATCAACGGTCTCTCTCATCTTATGAATCGCCTCCTCAATGCTTTTGTAATCTTCGGCCGTTCCATTTCTCGCAGCTAGTAGGGCTGCTTTTGGTTCAATCACCAACCTGAATTCATGTAGCTGCATCAAGAATTTTCGATTTGGCGGTGCTGACTGATGCCAGGCTAGAACATCATTGTCCAAAATTCCCCACTCCAGACGATTTCTGACTTTGGTTCCTATCCCGCGCCGTACTTCTAGTAATCCCTTTCCAACAAGAATTTTTACTGCATCCCGTATCACAGAGCGACTTACCCGGTATTTCTCTGCAAGAGTCATTTCATCTTCAAGACAGGTACCCTGCGGATAGAGTCCGGCAACGATTCTGCGTCCCAATTCACGGGCAATTTGGGTTGCTAGACTGTGTGTCAGGCCATTTGTCTGAGTCAGGTTGTAGAAAAGTATTTCGTTCATTCATTCTCGATTGAAAGGAGTCCACTACTCAAAAAAATCTTAGTTTACAGGAATCATAGCGTGGTTTGAAGCCGCTTAGAAGACTTTGATTGTCTGTTCTATCGATAAGAGTTTCCCAATTTGCTGTGAAAACATTTTTTTGTGTTTGGTTGTTCATTTCGGAATCAATCAAATTGATTCGTGAAACCAATTTCACTCATTTTAACACGAGAACCGGTCACCAGTACGCTGTTGCAAGTGAATTTTCATCACTTTTTATTATAAGTATTGTTTTATTAAACATCATATGTTTAATATGGCGAACAAAACAAGGTGATTGGCGATGTGAACCACGTTTTGCAGCCAAGAACCTGAGCAGAGTAAGAGAGCTACTTCATGAAAATTAAAGAAGTCAAGAGTCACATCCTCCAATATAACCTTGAGGAAGAGTTAGGTTATTCCCAGCAGTATTATCAGAAAAGGACTGGGCATCTAGTAGAGG
>WTIF01000156.1 GCA_011522845.1 Deltaproteobacteria bacterium | reverse complement strand
AGATAGAAGAGCGCAAATCCAAAAGGTGGAGTAAGAAAAGAAGTCTGAAGGTTCAGTCCAACCATCACCCCAAGCCAGACTGCGGTAATATTGGCTTGTGGATCAGCCAGAAGAATTGGAGCGACAATTGGAACAACAACAACTGAAATTTCAATAAAGTCCAGAAAGAAACCAAGAAAGAAAATCACTAGCATTACCACTAGAAACTTGACCCAAAAACCACCTGGTAAACTAGTGAGAAACTCTTTGACAAGATGCTCTCCACCAAAACCACGGAAAGCTGAGGTCAACATCGCAGCACCAAGTAGGATAATGAAAACCATCGAGGTTGTTTTTGCGGTTTCCAACATAACTCCTCGCAAGGTGTCCTCGATTTTAAATGTACGCCAACTTGCCCAGCCTATTCCAATCAGCATCACCGAGGAGGCAATCACTGCGATGATAAGGCCCAATTCCTCAGATGAAGATGTGATGTTTTTGATGTTGAGGGGAACTTCATGAAGTAAAAAAGCAATCACAACAACTGGTGCCAAGACCAAGATTGCTGGAAGGTAGGTCCATCGATTCTTTTCAGTCAACCTATAACTTGCCATCACGATAGCACCAATCGCCCCGATAGCGCCTGCCTGGTTTACAGTAGCGATCCCGAAAATGATCGATCCAAGGACTATAAAGATGAGAGCGAGTGGAGGAACAAGTGCTAATATGACTTCCTTAGCAAAAGTCCAATTATATTTACCTTCGTAAGGAACCGGAGGAGCAGATCCAGGTCGAAGTATTCCTGTGATCAGAATGTAAAGCATGTAGATGCCGACAAGCATCATACCAGGAAGAAATGCTCCGACAAACATATCCCCAGCACTTGCAGAAACCACCTCAAATTCACTGGGCATGACACCTTGCCCAGTTGCCTCACGATATTCTGCTCTGCGCATGTTATTGGCAATGTCTGCAGCATTCGATAGCTGATCTGCAAGAATGATCAGGACAATAGAGGGGGGGATAATTTGGCCCAGGGTACCTGAAGCACAGATAACTCCTGTTGCAAGTGGCTTCGAGTAATTGTGTCGCAACATCGCTGGAAGTGAAATAAGTCCCATCGCAATGACAGTTGCTCCAACAATCCCAGTTGTTGCAGCAAGCAGGGCGCCCACAAAAACAACAGAAATCCCCAATCCGCCGGGAATTGGACCAAAAAGGCGAGCCATAGCCACAAGCAAATCCTCAGCAATCTTCGATCGCTGAAGCATGATACCCATGAAAACAAAAAGTGGAACTGCTATCAAGGTGTCGCGATCGACTTCCCAATAGACACTGCGAAAATTAGTGACTCCCGAACTAAGCCACTGGATTGGGCCATCCTGATAGAAGTATGCGGAAGCATCACCGGCAAAAAGATAACCACTTAGGGCAGCCAGCCCAATCGTCAAGACCGCAGAACCTGGAAGAGAAAAAGCTACTGGGAAACCAGAACTGAGAGCAAATCCCATGATTGCTACTAGGAGCAGCAGGAAAAAGTATTCCATGGATTTCTGAATTCAGGCGGGCGAGGATGTGGTTGATGCTGAAGTTTGCTTCTCTTCTTTTTCTTCCCCAAGTAGTATACTGAGGTTTTCAAGAAAGTAGCTACAGAACTGGATTAGCATCGTCAGAGCAAACAAAATTAAAAAGCCAACCATTAAGTACTTAATGTACATGCCGAAGCCTTGTTGATAAATTTCAAAACTTCGCAAAGGACTGTTGATGCTGCTGCCCTTGTCCCACATTCCAATCAAGAGGATTATCCAGCACAATGGCATTCCTAGTAATACCGAACCTAAGGCGTTAGCCAGAGCTTTTCTTTGTGGACGCATGTTAGCATAAAAGACATCAACGCGAACATGGCCTTCGGTTACTAGCGCATTAGCGCTGGCAAAGAGAAAAAGAGCCGCATACCACATTCTCACAAGATCACCCATGAAAGCTTGTTCATACGAAAAGACAAAGCGGGATACAACGATCAAGAACTCAGCAATTACAATTAAAAAGGCCAACCAAATAAATCCTAGACCTTTGTGACGAAAGGCAACGATAAATCCAATTAAAATCAGAGGGTAGTGAACATAGATGCCTCGAAAATTTGATCTTCCTAGCTCAAGTGCCAGTTCTTTCCCAAGCGCTGGACTTAACCAATCTTCCACTCGCAAAAATGAAATTCCCATGTCAATGAATCCAATAAGGAAGACGGCCCAAAAACTTCCCCTACAAAGATATGCTGCTAACCGACTAAGTTGGTCTGATTCTAATAACAGACTTTTATGAGGGGTGTTTTTTACGTAGATAACGATTCCCAAAAGAAGAAATGCTAAAAAAACCAATTGAAGACCACCCAAAGAGAGAAGGTCACTTTGTAAAGATGGACCATCTCTAAACTGCGAGAGGATAAACTGGAGAGGACCGGGCCATCCGCGCCAAAAAATGAGATAGTTATTGATGAGATGGGTGAGAGCAAGGCCCACACAACCCAGAACAAAAATTCGGGCTGCTGAATTTATCGAGCCCGAGTAATGAACTGAGTTATTCATTCAGCCTGCTCTGGGTCAGAGGATAAATTATGAAGGGATTTTGGTGATGTGCAGTGGACGGAAGAACCGTCCGCCAAGTTTGGATTATACGCCTAGTACACGATTGCGTTGGCTTACGTAAGCTTGATCAGAAATTTTGTTCCATGCACCTACT
>WTIF01000317.1 GCA_011522845.1 Deltaproteobacteria bacterium | reverse complement strand
GCTCAGAATTGCAATTTTTTAAGTTTATTTCCAAATTCCCCCCTTGCCTTCTGAAAGAAGGATCAAGGATTTGGTCGATCCAAAAACTAAAATTTCTTTCAACCTCGATAAGGTCATCATAATCATACTTATCAGCATACCATTTGGCATTTTTGCCAATCACTAGACTTAACATCAAGAAGGAAAGGTCGTTATCAGTTGCAGCAACTTTTACAAGAGCATGCCAGGCTGCTTTGTCATCGGGAGTTAATTGAATTGATTCCACCGCCAGACGATATAAATCAACTTTATCCTCACAACTTTTATTTCTCTTAAGCAACTCGTTTAGCATTAGCCGGCGATCGCCACTAAAATCTTTTGTGACCACAACCCGTTCTGCCAGATATGTTTTTCGCTCATCTACATTCAAATCATTACCATAATCAGAGCCTCTTGTATCATCGGTATTTCTAGCTGATTCAGTCTTGTTTTCCGCCTTTTCAAGTTCAGCTGATTCATCGGCCAGTTTTAATTTTGATTCCGTAATCACCACGCCATTAGTATTTTTTGTGCCCGCTGCTTTTTCCATAGCAAGCAAACTTACTTCCCCACCAATCTCGCCAACAGCTAGCAATTTTTTCTCGGAATCAGCTGATGCTGCCACAAGTGCCGTCTTTGAATTTCTGATTATTCTGAGGGGAGTGCCCGAAGACACATCCCAAAGTCTGACGGTCTTATCTTGAGAAACTGATACTAGTTGCTCTCCGTTACCATCAAAAAATATCTGATGAACAATATCGCTGTGCCCTGCAATGACGTGTAACAGGCTGGGTCTTTGAGGGTTGGCCAGATCCCAAATCTTAACCAATCCTTCTTGACCTGATGTTGCTAGTAAAGGCTTGTGAGGGTGAAAACCAATATCTGTTAGATTTCTTTCGTGCGCAGATTTGCTTCCAACCAAGGTGGCATCCGTTGTGCGCCAAATTTTAAAGGTTCGATCAGCTGATCCAGTAGCCAGTAACTCGCCATCTGGAGAAATAGCCACGGCTGTTACTTGATCTTCATGCTCCTGCCTTTGAAAATTCACTTTATTAGAAAATGCATCCCAAAGAATCCACTTTCCATCAGACCCCCCACTAACCATGTTAGTACCATCTTGGCTGAAGGCGATCACATTTACCTTGCCTTGGTGCTCTGAAAGTTCGCTGGATGGCTCATCCTTATCAAGATTCCAGAAAAGAATCTTTCCATCTGCACCACCAGTCACAAAGCTTGTTCCAATTGGTGAAAACTCCAGAGACTGCACTCTATGGTTTTTAGTGTCGAAGTTTTTTACCTCTGACTTGCTTTGAAGATTCCAAAGCTTCATGGTTTTGTCCAAGGAAGCCGTAAGTAATCGCTTTCCATCTGGACTTAAGGCCAAGTCTGAGATTGGACGATCGTGTGCTTGAATCAATTCCCACTGAAACAAACTACCAACCTGCCAAATTTGGATTTGTCCTGTTTGGAGCGAAGCCATCACATTCGCTCCTGTTTTATCAAACCGGACCTGATTAGCTGGAGATTCCAGTTCAATCTTCTCTGGCAAAGCTCCACCAACACGAAAATTCCAAAACCTGATTACTGATTCTTCAGAAGCTGTGATCAAAGTTTGTGCGTCTGGATGCAAGTCCAAATCGTTAACAGGTTTTCCAGTTTCTAAACGGAAACCCATTTCCTCCTTATCCCAGTCCCAAACGATGACAGTTCCATCGGTTGCACCCGATAATAATCGATCGCCCAATTTATTAAATCGAAGTACACTGATTTTTCCAAAATGTTCGCGAAACTCGCGTACAAGAGAGAAATCAGGAAAATTCCACAGGCGGAGAGTTCCCTCCTGGTCTGCACTAGCCAGAAGGTTACCTTTTGGATGAAGGGCAAGCGCAACAACTTCGGCTGGGTGGGCCCCGATCATTCTCTTTTCAATAGTCCCCTCTTCCTTATTCCAATAAATGATCGAACCGTCATCACTGCCACTGAACAGCTCGGTACCATCAACATTTTGAGTTAGGGCACTGACCGCAGTCAAATGGCCTCTCAAAGCTTTCAGCTCAATGCCACGTTCTAGGTCCCATATTCTAACTGTCGAATCCAAGCCAGCAGTTATCAGTTGCTGAGTTGTTGGACTTGATAAGATTTCTTTCGGTGCATGTCTATCAGCACTAATATTCTTTAGGCGTTGTCCCGTTGAACCGCTCCAAATAGTAATATTCGACGCATCATCCAAGCTCACGATGAATTGATCCTCTGCGCTGTAGATGGCTTTTTGAATCTTCCGTCCCTCTTGATCAATCATTTGAAAAAGTTGAAATTCTTCAGCTTGGACAAAACCAGTGAAGAAAAGCATCATGACCAAACAAAGCCTTGAAGGGACAATCATGAAGAGCGTGCAAAGTTTCTGAAGGCATGGTATTGAATTCGTCTTTTGCATAATTCGATCTGAGTTCACGAACTTTAAGATTAAGATTTCTGTTTTCAAACTATGATGATTTATGACGCTTCCAGCATCACCACTTCCCGAAGGTCCTGAAAAAGATGTGGCGATGCCACTGACCGATCACCTAACCGAATTAAGACGCCGGCTCATCATTTCTGTTGCTGTAGTTTTTGGTGGGTTTGTTGTTGCGACTTCTTGTGAAATGGAGTTTCAACAGCCCATTTTGAGCCTCTTTAGGCGGCCACTCGATGCACGGAATATTCCTC
>WTIF01000234.1 GCA_011522845.1 Deltaproteobacteria bacterium | reverse complement strand
GAACTGGCATCTCTCAGAGAATCTGGCAACTGAGTGGGGGAAATCAACAGAAAGTGCTTTTTGCGCGGGCTACCTGGAACCAGCCCAAATTACTGTTGTTGGATGAGCCAACGAGAGGTGTGGATGTTGGCGCCAAGCAGGAAATCTATAGTTTGATTCGTCAAGCTAGTCAGGAAGGAACGGCAGTGCTGATGGTCTCTTCAGAGTTGGGAGAGCTGATTGGGCTTTGTGATCGCATTCTTGTTTTGCGTGATGGGCAAATCCACCATGAATTGCAGACTAACGGCTTGAGAGAGGCTGATCTGCTCGCATATTGCCAAGGCGTTCGTGCTACAGAGATTACAGAATGACTGGTTCCCTGCAGCTGGCTCCTCTGCTCCGTCGTTACGGCACGTTTCTAGGTTTCCTGCTGATTGTCAGTTTCTTCTGGAGTCAGCGCCCAGACACCTTCATGACGACCCGCAACTGGCTCAACATCACGCAGCAAGTTAGCATTTTGTGTGTGATCTCCTTCACGATGACCCTCGTGATGGTAGGTGGAGATTTTGATTTGAGCGTTGGCTCCATGGCGAGCTTGAGTGGGATGATTGCAGCAGTTTTGTGGCAACAAGATGTAAGTTTATTTGGGGCATTGGGAGCTGCAGTCCTTGTGGGTGCATTTGGTGGCGTTTTCAACGGCGTTCTTGTTGCCTACGCCGGGTTGTCTGCCTTTGTTGCGACTCTCGGCACACTAACAATTTTTAGTGGCCTGGCTTTGCTGGTGAGTGACGGCAAAACTATTTTTGGTAGAGCCATTCCGGAAATTGTTGGGGATTTCAGTCGTGGTGGACTTCCTTTGGCTGAGGGGATTCAGCTACCGAATTTGACCCTGATCGCGATTTTGGTTTTGATCCTCATGGGCATCGTCCTTCAGCACACGGTCTTTGGTAGAAATCTGCATGCCGTTGGAGGTAATCGGGAAGCCAGCTTGCTTGCTGGGGTGCCTGTAGCCCGATTACGCCTCATCGCGTTTGCTGTGAATGGTGTAGGAGCAGCGATTGCTGGCTTGATGCTGGTCAGTCGACTCTCTTCAGCAAATCCAACCCAAGGGGATGGACTGATGCTGAATGCAATCGCCTCCGTTTTTGTGGGCATGACGATGTCCGAAGAGGGGGAACCCAACCTATTCGGCACCTTGACGGGTGTCTTGATCCTCGGCGTGCTCTCAAACGGCTTGACCCAGCTTCGAATCGATACTTATGTTCAACAGATCTTGACCGGCTTGATCATCATTGCGGCAGTACTGTTCAGCCGACTATCCCTGAGAAAAAGATGAATTCAAACGTTGCTGAAAACAAAGAAAAATCAACTTGGTTGGTGGTTGACCTCGGTACAACGAGTATCAAAGGGGGCTTATTCCACAGTAACGGTGACCTGATTCGAGAGGCCGCTCATCCGAACAAGCCTACCCAAACAGAAGAGGATTTCCATCATCAGGAAATAGAGACTTGGTGGAATGGGTTCAAAGCGGTGATTCATGATCTGATGAGTTCTGAAGTTGAGGTGCAGGGGCTTGTATTAACGGGTCAGATGCAAAACTTGATTTTCTTGGATTCAAAGTCAGAACCCTTACATCCCATTGTTAGCTACAGTGATCAACGGGGCGCCGATCAAATCGCCAGTTGGTCTGCTCAGAAATCAGTTCAGGAACAATTGCTCGAAACGGGCAACGAACAGGGCCCAACAAGCCTACTCGCAAAGCTTGCTTGGTTTCAGCAACATCAACCAGAGGTCCTAAAAAATACAGAAAAAATCTTCATTGGATCAGCAGATTACATTGGCTACCGTCTGACCGGTGTATCTCAAACTGATACTACCACTGCTGCGACCACCGGGTTGATGCAACTCTCCTCAAGAACCTGGCACACAGCACTTTTTGCAGAGTTAGGTCTGGACTCACTCCTTCCCAGTTTACCAAGATTGGTTCCTGGTGGTTCAATGTTGGGTTCGCTCAGCAATGAAGTGAGTGAGCAATTGAAATTAGCGGCTGGGTTGCCCATCTATCTTGGGCCCGGTGATGCTGGTTCAACCACATTGGGAGCAGGTTGTGGAAAACTTGGGAAAGCGTACGCCTATTGTGGAACCAGTGGCTGGGTTGGACTGACTGAAAAAAGACCAGCAAGACTGGAAAGTGGTGCATGGACCTTGGCTCATCCATCTGCAGATTTGTTCATCCAAGTCGCACCGATCCTCACTGCAGGGGACAACCTGGCTTGGGTCAAAGATCTGTTTGGCTTCAACAGCTATGAAGAGATGATTCAAATTGCTCTGGAGCAACCAACTGGAAAATTGTTGTATTTGCCCTATCTGCAGGGAGAGCGCTCACCCTTCATCGATCCCCACGCTCGGGGCGTCTGGCTAGGGATGAATCGGCAAACTAACCGGGCCTCATTAACCCGAGCAGTTTTGGAGGGAACCTGCTTTGCCTTCCGTCACGCTTTACACGCTGTGTCTGAGGTTCTAGTAGAGGAGTTGATCCTAACCGGTGGAACCAGCCGCTCAGATTCCTTTTGTCAACTCTTCTCCAATGTGCTCGGCATTCCAATCAAGGTACTCGCAGAACCGGAATTGACCGGCCTCCGAGGTGCTTTGGCATCTTGTCAACCGGAGAGTGCGAATCCAGAAACACGAATTCAAAAAACGTATTTGCCCAGTTCTGAGCAATTGAACAACTATGACGGTCTGTTTCAGAT
>WTIF01000225.1 GCA_011522845.1 Deltaproteobacteria bacterium | reverse complement strand
CAACTGTTCTAACCAGTTCTAGAAATGGCTATCGTGAAGCTATGAATCAATTACTGAACACAGCGGCTGGAATGGGAGCGACTCACATATCGATAGATTCTTCAGAGTCTAATGCAATCGTCACAAAAATAGAGGGTACGAGTTATTTCTGTCCGGAAGATTTTGCGCAGCAGCCTATTGACAAAATAATGAACCGAGACAACCTAATCATTCTTGATGATCCTTCTTGAAGTATTGAAGTACTAACTCAGACCATAATCCAGAATCATATTCTCCCACTCCAGTAAAGCCCCACACTAACGAACCAAGTTCTGGTTCAAACCTTACGAAAGCCAAAGCTTATCTGGGTTCTCTCTGTTGAATCACCATAAAAGTTGGAGAAAGAAAGAGCTTAAAGGTTTTAAAGTGATATTGTCATGAATCAAATCGCTGGTAATGAATCGTAGCAGCCCAAAATTTTAGCCCGGAATCCAGCTTGCTCTAAGTCACTCAAACACCTTTGTGATTCTTGGCTGTTGTATAGATCAACAAAAAACACATACGACCAAGGGATCCGTTTGGAAGGGCGCGACTCAAGACGACACAGATTTATTCGATAAGCGTTGAAAATACTCAACATCTCGTAAAGCAATCCTGCACGATCAGTCTCAAATTCTATGAAGAGGGAAGTTTTGCGCTTCTTGAAATCAAATTGTTCCTTATCTTCTCGCTTGCGAACAACGACAAAGCGCGTGGTGTTGTTCGGATAATCTTGAATGTCTTGGGCAACTACAAAATCTTGATGTTCTTCAACCAGATTAATAGGCACAATCGCAGCTTGGGGAGTCAGTTGCTCTTTCGTTGAAATGAACTGTGTAGCTGAGTCAGTGTTGCTTCTTGTGTAGATATGGTCCGCACTACAGAGATGCCTCGCAGTGTACTGCAACGTCTGGCCGTAGGCCTGCTCGTGGGCAAAGAATTGGGTCACTTGCTGGAGGGGAGCATTTGCTAGTAGCGCATATCGGATGCGCATGGGGAACTCATCCAAGATAATAAGTTCCTCGGTCACCAATGCGTCCTGAATCTGCGTGACGGTTCCGGCAACAGAGTTTTCGATTGGAACGACAGCCACTGAATTTGGAGTTTCTGCTACACGGACAATCGCTTCGTTGAAGTTCTTGGTGTAGTGAATGGCCTCAGGATTTGAGCAAACCTGTTTTGCTGCCTGGTCACTGAAAGTACCTGCTGGACCAAGGGTGAAAACGTTCGGAATGTGGCTGTAAGGCATGGTTTGGCAGATCAAAGCCTCATCTTTAAATCGGATGAGGCCTTCATAATCAGGTGGGTAGTTTGACTTCGTAGCCAGGCTGATTCTTGGGATGACTATCGTTTGTGAAGACTGTCCTGTCGTTCTTTAGTACGATCACTTCAAAATAAGGCTGGAAACGCTCCTCGGCAATTCCAAATCCCTGCATAAATTTGTAGAACAATTGCTGTTCTGTTGGGTCTGCATTACCATCAGACAGCAGAGAATCACAGAGGTTAGTTAAGATACACATCTTTTGTGCATCGGTCAGCAGTGGGGCGGCCTCCTCCAAAAATTTATCTGGAGAATTGGATTGCACGTATTTCTGGGCATTTCGGAGAAGCTTCTCATTCTGAGCCCCAACGCCAATTACTCCGTTTGAACTTTTCTCACCACCTAATACTGACAACAACTGACCGATCTCTTCATTCTGAATCTCTCCGTCGGCCGCAATCATATAAATCAGTGCCGTTACGAACGCAAAATGAGGGGTCATTTCTGTTCCCGCATCTGATTTAAACATATCAAAGAGTCCCATTTTTCTCCTCTAACAAAGGGTGTAAAAAAACAATCATTGGAACAGAAAATCCTGAGAATTCAAGCAGAAACGGTCAATCTATATAGTATTGAAAGTCTGTTGCTTGCCCACCACGCTCAATTTTCAGTGTAATTTCTCGCTCGGATTGAAGGGTTTCAAACAGCTTCAGAGCTTTGGGCACACTATCCACTGTAAAACCATTGATTGCCAGGATGATATCCTCGTTCTTCAAGCCAAGCTTTTCGTAGATACTACCTTTTCGGATGAACTTAAACATGAAAAGTGGGGTACCATCTTTTTCAGTCGGGACGACCCGTGCGTCATTCAGCAGCTGACTGAAATTCGCCAACTGCTCATCAACATAAGCTCTTTCGAATCTGAAAATCCTTTGATCATCTGGTGGCGTTTCGTTGTTTGCTTCAGAGGTCGGCTTGATAATCAGGGGACCCTGATCTTTCGGAGTTATAGGTTTCAGAACTGCTTTTTGTTGTTTTTGTACGGGCCTGGGTTTTTGTTTAGGTTGGGGTTTGGGTGGAGGAGGCTTCGGCTTTGGTGCTGCAGCAACTGCTGCTTGAACTGCTTCCGTCTGTTGATCCATGCTCAGGATTTCTTCTCGTCCTTGATAGATGATGACGATTTCTCTATCCCGAATTTCAAAGACTTTTACTTTGTTTGGAGGACAGGGGATATCCTTTGACTCCTTAACGCTGTCTGGTTCAAAGCAATCTCCAATTTGGTATATCTTGTACGAGGCAGGTTGATTTGCTGAAGCGATAAGTGGAAAGGCGTTGTAGTCATGTATAATCGTCAGCGTCAACACCATTGTAAAATTAGTGGTGACGGGTGCTGCTGGAGAAGCACTTTTAGCCAGACTCGCCTTCGCTGTTACTTCGTTAGCTTTCGATGGGGGTGAATGAGGTGGAGGG
>WTIF01000092.1:7000-11094 GCA_011522845.1 Deltaproteobacteria bacterium | reverse complement strand
CAGTTATAGCAGTAGTAATTCGTTACAGTGCATGCTCTTTGCAGCGGGCTCATTTAAGTAATGAGGATCACATGGAGTAACCTCCTTCAATGGAATTGAATGAATCCCACCTTTAGTCCCTACGCAGAACTTGGTGTCAGACCAGATGTCACCCTTCAGGAACTGAAACAAGCCTACCGACAAGCTGTCTTGCGGTACCACCCAGATTCAGCGGTTGGAGCAGCAAATTCTCTTAAGTTTCATGCAGTCACTGAAGCTTACAAAGAACTTCGTGCAATCGTTGATCAATCACCCCGGGAGAAAGAGTCTGAACATCAGCACTCTTTATTGCGAAAGAAAAATCAGTTGTTGGACGGAGAACAACCGATTGATCGTCAAACTCTTGAACTGGAGGTCCCCGCACTACAACAGTTGCTTTGTGAATCAGATAATTCTCATGTTCGGAAGGTGGCAGCGATAGCCCTCTTTTCAAAGAAAGAAGCATCACTTACCAGAGAACTATTGGCCATTGCGAAACAGCCAGCCATGCCAAGTATTCGTAAGGCAATTCTTTCTGCAATGTATGTTGGCCCACGTAAAAAAGTTGTCCCAATCCTTCTATCAGTTGCTTGTGAAAGCGACTTGGAAATTGCCGCTACAGCAATTCAACAACTTGAAAAAATTGATGAAGCATTACGTGGTAAAATCTTGTTTAGACTACGAATGGCACACTTGAGTCTCTGGGAGAGAACCAAAAGAGTGTTTGATCCCGATCTTTTGGTGATCACTCAATATTCACAGTTGGGGGACCAACTTTGCCAAAAGGGACTTCTGAGCCAAGAGCAATTGCAGATAGCACTCGTTTTACAAAAAAAGTTTCCTCTTTTATTAGGCCAGATTCTGAGGCAATTGAACTATGTTCAACCTCATGAGCTTCGCTCTGTTCTGGGCAGTACATTCCGCAGCTAACACTCCCTCGCTCTTTCTGTGTCCAGCTAGGGCTCACTTGGCTGGATCTTCCTGAAAAATCCTGATAATTTTCGAAGTCTTTAACTTTTTTGAAGAAATTTTATTGAGGGTACAATTATGTCCGCTTTGCACAGCGCAGAAGTCATTGTGATTGGGGGTGGACACGCGGGCTGTGAGGCAGCACTGGCATCGGCAAGACTTGGTTGCAAGACGATTCTGTTGACCATCGATCCCGAAAAGATTGCCCAAATGTCCTGTAACCCAGCCATTGGTGGAATTGGGAAAGGGCATCTGGTCAAGGAAATTGACGCTTTGGGCGGGGAAATGGGAAAAGTCGCCGACCAGTCAGGAATTCAGTTCAGAGTCTTGAACGGCTCGCGGGGTCCAGCGACTCGTGGAACTCGTTGTCAGTCAGAAATGTACCAATACAAAAGTTTGATGCAGACAATCCTGAAGAGAGAGCCCAATCTTTGGATCGTCGGAGCAATGGTGCAGGAACTCATCATTGAGAATCGAATCCTTCAAGGGGTTCGTACGAATGTTGGAGAATTTCTGGCAGATTCCGTTGTCATCACTACAGGAACTTTCTTAAATGGTTTGATCCATCGAGGTGAAAACAGGATCAAGGCTGGTAGAATCAATGAACCACCCTCAGTGCAACTGTCGTTCTCGTTAGCAGATTGTCAACTTGAATTAGGCCGCCTGAAGACAGGCACACCAGCTCGTTTGGATAAAAGGACCATCAACTGGGATGATATTCCGGAGCAGCTTGGAGATGATCCAATCCGAAAGTTCTCCTTTTGGGCAACAGAAACACCATTACCCCAAGTGCCTTGCCACATTGTTTATACCAACGAGGTAACCCATAAAATTATAAGGGATAATCTTCATCTCTCTGCCCTCTACGGAGGAGCGATCAAAGGAATCGGACCAAGGTATTGTCCGTCAATTGAAGATAAGATTGTCAAGTTTGCTCAGAAAGACAGACATCAAGTCTTTCTTGAACCAACTGGGATTGGGTCTGATAATTTTGAGATCTATCCAAATGGGCTCTCTACAAGCCTACCTGAAAGGGTGCAGCAAGCATTCTATCGATCAATTCCTGGGCTTGAAAACGTGGAGATGCTACAGGCGGGCTATGCGATAGAATATGACTTTGTGCAACCCACAGAACTGAGATCAACCCTCGAGCTGAAAAAAGTACCTGGTCTTTTTCTAGCTGGTCAAATCAATGGGACTACTGGTTATGAAGAAGCCGCAGCCCAAGGTCTTTTAGCTGGGGTAAATGCCGCACTAAAAGTCCAAAGCAGGGAGCCTTTCATACTGCAAAGGGATGAAGCCTACATGGGGGTTTTGATTGACGATTTGATCACAAAAGGAGTAACTGAACCCTACAGGATGTTCACCTCAAGAGCAGAACATCGGCTTCACTTGAGAGAGGATAATGCGGATCTTCGGCTGTGTGAGAAAGGGCATCAACTCGGATTGCTAGATGATGATTGCTATAAGCAATTCCAAAATAAACAACGTAAAATCTTTGCTCTCAAGAAATCGTTAGAACAGACGAAAATTACACCGGTTAAGGAAACCCAGGAGGCGCTGAAACAGATGAATCAGGCTGAGTTGAAACAGGCAAGTAGTTTGGCGGAACTAATTCGTCGACCAGGGCAGGGTATTCAAGTGCTCTCAGAACAAGCTTTTATCACAAGTAAGATTGCCTGGGAGGAATTCCCAGAGGACGTTCGTGAACAGGTTGAAATCCAGATCAAGTACGAAGGATACTTGAAGCGCCAAGAACAGGAACTTCGACAAATGCGTGAGATGGATCGTATTCAGATTCCAGATGAATTGGACATGAACAATATTCCTGGCCTCTCTAGAGAAGTCCAAGAACTTTTGATCAAGCATCAACCGGCCACTCTTGGGCAGGCAAGCCGTATCAGTGGGGTCACTCCTGCAGCCCTAACGGTTATCCGAGTTTATCTCAAAACTCACTTTACCAACAACTCAGCACTCCAACGTGTAAGTTGACGGCTGCTTAGGATGAGAAGCCGGAAAAAAGTCTCGACGGTCCCTACCACTCCCTGGCGTGCAAGCCTGCATAACCTGATTTTTGAAGCTGAGACAAAGGCCGGGAAGACCTTTGATATCATTTTGATGATCCTGATCGCGCTCAGCGTGGCGACTGTTATGCTGGACAGTGTTGCAGCTGTTCGCAGCGAGTATGGTGAGTTGCTTCATAATCTTGAGTGGTTCTTCACGATTGTCTTTGCGATTGAATATGTCCTACGTCTCGTTGCTACGCTTCGTCCTTGGCGCTATGCACTGAGTTTTTTTGGCCTCACGGATCTTCTCGCAATCCTCCCAGGCTTGATCAGTATTTTATTCCCAGGTTTCCAATACTTGTTGGTCATTCGAGTGTTCAGAATCATTCGAATTTTGCGTATTTTCGAGTTTCTGGACTACCTGCGCGAATGGACAATGCTGTTGAAGGCGCTGCAAGCTAGCCAGGCTCGGATCATGGCTTTTCTATTTTCCATCCTGATTGCTGTGACTTTCCTCGGTGCCTTGATGTATGTTGTTGAGGGTGAGGAAGCTGGCTTTACGAGTATCCCTCGGAGCATCTATTGGGCGATTGTGACTCTCTCAACTGTTGGCTACGGGGATATAGCTCCTCAAACCGGATTTGGACAATTTGTTGCCGCAATAGTGATGATCTTGAGCTACAGCATGTTGGCTGTGCCCACAGGTATTGTTACAGTGCAATTATCCGCTATGCAACGTAGGCAAGACCAAAAGTTGACAAGGGCTTGTCATTCTTGTGGTCAGGATGGGCATGATATGGATGCTGATTTCTGCAAGTATTGTGGAGAAAGTCTGGAATTGCAGGTAATAGAGGATCCTCTAAAAACCTAGAAACAGAAAAAGAATTCCGGCTTTTGCTTGACTGCCGGTGAGCAGATCTGGAAAATGATTGTTGAGAAATTTGATTCGACCAACCACTAAACAGCAGAGAAAATCGATATGAGATCATTTTCAACTAATTTGCTCCTCATTGCCGGTGCAATCATTGTTGGTATTGTTTACCTGTCGACCTTTATTGTAGATCGCACGCAATACGCGGTGGAAATTCGTTTAGGAGACCC
>WTIF01000092.1:0-6900 GCA_011522845.1 Deltaproteobacteria bacterium | reverse complement strand
CGACCTTTATTGTAGATCGCACGCAATACGCGGTGGAAATTCGTTTAGGAGACCCAGTGTCTGTTCACATGGAACCGGGGTTGAAATTCAAAATGCCTTTCCTCACAAAGGTTTTTTACGTGGATAATCGCCTCTTATCCTACGATGCTGACCCTGGTTCTGTATTCACCGAGGATAAGAAAGAGATGATCGTTGATGCCTACTCAAAATGGCGAGTCCAGGACCCACTAAAATTCTATGAAACTGTCCGTAGCCTAATGGGTGCTCAATCTCGCCTTGATGACATCATCTATTCGCAGACTCGTGAGGTTTTGGGTAAGCACACCCTCGTCGAAATTGTTTCTGGTAACCGAATTGATATTAGGGACACAATTACATCCAATTCAAAAAAAGCTGCAGAGAGTTTTGGGATTGAGATTGTGGATGTGAGAATCAAACGCGCAGATTTACCAGAGGCAAACAGTTTGGCGGTGTACGGACGTATGGAAGCCGAGCGAAGAAGACAGGCCAAATTATATCGCTCAGAAGGCGAAGAACGTGCCTTGGAAATTCGTTCCGCGGCTGATCGAGACCGAATAAAGATTCTAGCCGAAGCGAATAAGATTGCCGAGGAACTGAAGGGTACAGCCGATGCTTCTGCCACAGAAATATATGCTAGTGCTTACGAATTGGACCCAGATTTTTTTGAGTTTCAGCGCTCCCATGATGCCTACAGGCACTCCCTCCGTGAAGACACTACCCTTTTGCTCAGTTCGGATCAGCCTTTCTTTCGCTTCATGAAGGAAGAGGAAGGCCAGGTTAACCGCAAACAGATCGAATGACCGATACTTGAACATACCTTACGAGGCTGTCCTCCGGCAATTGGAGGACGAAGCCAACTACGAGCGCTCTGCCCGGCCTAGAGATCTTACTAAGCTAGAGGGTGTTCTCTTCCTGCTGAACCAACTCGGCAATCCAGAAAATTCTCCCAAAATTGTTCACATTGCAGGCACCAACGGCAAAGGCTCTACCGCACTGATCCTTGCCGCTCTCCTGAAACAAGCTGGTTTCAAGACGGGTTGCTACACCTCCCCCCACTTGATAGATCTCCGAGAGCGTATCCAAATCAATGGGCAGTGTATTGGCATTCAACAGTTTGTGGAAGTTGCGGAGCGGATTTTGGAAATCTCCAGAAACCCTCAATGTCCTCAGATTTCTTTCTTCGATCTTGTCACGGCAATTGCCCTTGAAGTATTTACAAGAGCTCAATGCGATTGGGTTGTTGTAGAAACAGGATTGGGAGGTCGTGCGGACTCGACCAATGTAACTCCGAAGGAACTCGCAATTCTTACCAGAATTGGCTTGGATCACCAAAATATTCTTGGCAATAGCATCCTTGAGATCGCAACTGAGAAACTCGGCATTGCGCGTAAAAATGTGCCACTTTTGGTGTCCCCACAAACGCAGGTTGTGAAGGAATGGCTCAAGCAGCAAACTCGGTTGCATGAAATACCCACCCACTGGATTGAAGTAAAGAATTGTCAACTGACTCACCAAGCCAAACAACGCCTATCAGCACACAAAGATGCTAAAATCTCAGATGTTTCCAGAGAACTGGCACTAACCGCTCTGGAAATTTTGCTACCTGCCAGGTCGCGAAAACAGAGACAAAAAAGATTAGAATTAGCTTCAGAATTACCTCTGCTTGGTCGCAAAAGCCGCCACTTTAACATCAAACTGCAAAATGAAAGTTCAGGACATGTTTTTTCAGAATTGATTTTGGATGGGGGACATAACGTTGATGCCGTTAATTCATTAATTGCAACGCTCTCAGAGTGGCAAATTTCCTGCTACGGACTTTTGCTTGGAATGGCAAAAGACAAGATGACGGCTGAAACTCGTGATTCTCTTCAGAAACTTGCTCAACATGCTCAACAGGTTGGATTAGTCCAATACAATTCGACGAGAGCTGCAGATCCTGTTGAAATTCTTCAATATCTTGAACTGCCTAGAAACTCTTCCAAATTGCTGAATAGTAGCCAGAATGCCTTGCGATGGGCCTCAGAGACTACGATGATGCCTTGGGTTATAACTGGCTCTTTTCATTTGTTAGGCGAGGTGCTGCCCCTCCTCTCTTTGGACCCTTGCACGAAAAACCTGCAAAACGGATAAGCTGTTGTGCAAAAATTTCTGAACTTTTTGATTATTTTTTTTGTTTCAAGTGTTCTGAATGGAGTCCTCGCATCAGAACAAATTGTGATTACGGCGGATCGCCTGAATGTGCGAGATGGAGTTTGGGGTAAAAAACTCGGGAAAGTCTTTGAGGGCCAACAGTTTGAAGTCAGGCTGAAAAAAGAGGAGTGGGCAAAGATTGAATTTGAGCTAGGAAAGTTTGGCTGGATTTCATTGGATTATGCCAGGTCAGCTTTGCAAACCACCTCAAAGAATAATGTTTCTCTTAGTCAGTTCTGTACAAAAGTGGATACAGAATTCAAAAAACTAGGTTGGAAAGATCTACGATGTAACGCTGATGATTGGCAGGCCACATGGCATTCAGAAAAAGGGCAACCTCTAATCTACAAAGTTTTTGGGGACGAAAGCTCCTCACATACAACTTTGTTGCTGTGTTCTGTTCATTCTGACGAGGATACGACCTATCATTGCTTCCGCTATATGGAACTGCTGCGTTCAAACCAAGAATTGATTCAACATCGACTCGTCTTGATACCACTGCTCAACCCAGATGGGTTTTTTTCCCAACCCAGAACGCGGACAAATGCAAACGGAGTGGACTTGAATCGTAATCTTCCTACGAAAGATTGGGCGGCGCTGGCCCACAGACAATGGAAGTGGTCATACAAAGAAAATCCGCGCTACAACCCTGGTAAATCAGCGGGCTCAGAGAAAGAAAATCAATTCCTCGTCAGCTTAATCCTCAAATACAAACCAGATAAAATTGTTTCCCTACATTCTCCATTGGATTTTCTGGATTTGGATTACATGGACAAGCGTGAGGGAGATAAAGAATTGTTGGCTGTGAGAAAACGGGCTTGGTTTCAGGCACAGAGTTTTGCTAAGCAGAGTGGAACTCGTTTCCGCGACTATCGTACTTTTCCAGGGAGTCTTGGCAGATTTGGGGATGAGTGGAAGATTCCGATTTACACATTAGAATTTCCAGAGAAGCCTGGAAGTCAAGCAGCTAATGAGTTCGAGCGTTTCAAATCAGCGATGTTAGAACTGCTCAATACCAACCTAAGCACTAACCCAACGGCACTGAACAACGAACAAGACAAAGATCAATTGTTGTGAGGCTAGCCGTAGGCAGCTTCTTCCACAAACAATTCTAACTGGCCTTCAACCAAGTCTGTTCGCCGGTAAAGTTCGTTGGTCAGTTTGCGAATCAATCGGACATCTTCCCCATCAAGCTTCCCGTCTCCAGTGACATCCTGAAAAACATGTATGTTGTTGGCGAGGCCAGTGTGGTCGTTGTCAACTGCTAGAGCTACCGCTCTACCGTTCGGATCTACGAAAGAAATCATATCAATCTTTCCATCCCCATTTGCGTCAATCAAATTGGCGTAAACGTAGACGCCCTGTTTCCCCTCATTTTCTGCTTCACTCATGAAAATTCTTTTCTTGGGTCAAGGTTGGTCAACTCTGGTAAAAACTTTACTTTCTTTGTCCATACCTTAAGTTAGCGCAATTGCCATGCTAAAGCTGGCTGATTTAATGTTGAATGTTACAGGATAGTCACTATGAAAGCATCTGATTTATTCGTCAAGGCTCTTGAAGCAGAGGGTGTGGAATATATCTTCGGCATTCCTGGAGAGGAAAATCTAGATTTTCTAGACTCCTTGAGGAACTCAAAAATTAAATTGATTCTTACGCGCCATGAACAGGCTGCTGGATTCATGGCCGCCACCTATGGCCGCCTGACCGGAAGAGCTGGCGTATGTCTTTCAACGCTTGGCCCGGGTGCAACCAATTTTGTGACTGCTGCAGCATATGGCCAATTGGGTGCGCTACCCATGTTGATGATCACAGGTCAGAAGCCAATCAAATCCAGTAAGCAGGGAAAGTTTCAGATCGTCGACGTCGTCGAGATGATGAAGCCTCTGACGAAGTATACTCAGCAGATTGTCGGAGGAGATAACATCCCCTCCCGTGTTCATGAGGCCTTCCGGCTTGCAGAGGAAGAACGTCCTGGAGCGACTCACCTTGAGCTTCCAGAGGATATCGCCCGAGATGAAACAGATGCAGATCTTTTACCCAAAAGACATGTCCGCAGACCGATTGCTGAGCAGAAATCAATTCACCAAGCCGTTGAAGCGCTTCAGAAGGCCAAACACCCACTTCTGTTGATCGGTGCGGGGGCAAACCGTAAGCAAACTGCCAGAATGCTCCGTGATTTTGTTGATGAGTTTCAAATCCCCTTTTTCAGCACACAGATGGGCAAAGGGGTTCTTGACGAGCGGGACCCCCTCTTCCTTGGGAATGCCGCTCTCTCAGATGGAGACTTCCTGCATCGGGCGATTGCGCATTCTGACCTGATTCTCAATGTGGGGCATGATGTGGTGGAGAAACCACCTTTCTTCATGCACGTTGACGATGGCCGCACGGTGATTCATGTCAACTTCCGGACTGCCGAAGTCGATCCCGTCTACTTCCCTCAAGTTGAGGTAGTGGGCGATATTGCCAATAGCGTCTGGCAGATCAAGCAAGCCTTGACCGCACAGGAGCACTGGGACTTCAACTACTTCCTGCAAATTCGAGAGAGAGTGGAGGCTCATTTGTTGGAAGGAGCCGATGACCCACGTTTCCCGATCTACCCGCAGCGCTTGGTAGCTGATATCCGCAAGGTGATGCCAGATGATGGAATCATCGCCTTGGATAATGGTGTCTACAAGATCTGGTTTGCCCGCAACTACCGAGCACACCTGCCCAATACGGTGTTGCTAGATAACGCTTTGGCGACGATGGGAGCTGGATTGCCCTCCGCCTTGGCAGCACAAATTGTCTTCCCTGAAAGAAGAGTGATGGCAATTTGTGGAGATGGAGGATTCCTCATGAACTCTGCTGAGATGGAAACCGCAGTTCGTTTGAAGTTGAACCTGATTGTCCTAATTCTCAGAGATAATGCTTATGGAATGATCAAATGGAAGCAATCCAATATGGATTTTCCAAATTGGGGACTAGATTTTGGCAATCCGGATTTCGTCAAGTACGCCGAGAGTTACGGGGCCCATGGTCACCGAGTGGCCAGTGCCGAAGGATTGGCTCCGCTATTGGAACAATGCTATCAGGCTGGGGGTGTGCATCTGGTGGAGGCGCCAGTGGACTATAGTGAAAACGACCGAATCCTGAACCATGAAATCAAGGAACTCAGCGCCAAGCTCTGAACCAATTCAGACTGAGTCCTGATCCTTTGAATCGACCGTACAGGTCGTGTCAATTCCTCCGCGAGTGGCGTAGGTCGTTCTGATCTGCAGCCACTCCGGATCCAGCAACTTCCAAAGATCCTCAAAAATTTTAGCGGTCACTGCTTCCTGAAAGATCCCTACATTACGATAGCTGATGAAGTAGTATTTCAGCGATTTCAGCTCAACGAGTTTTGTTTTAGGGATGTACTCCACCCACACAATTCCTGTGTCCGGTAGGCCAGAAAACGGGCAGACCGCTGCAAATTCCTTGAGTTCATAGCAGACGCGCTGTCGGGGGCCCTCGTAGCGAAAGGTCTCCAACCAATCCTGACGAATTTTTGACTCATCCTCCATTGGTAAGACGAGTCCTTCAGCATAGTCCGTCTTGAGAACATCAGCCATTCCAGCCCTTGGGAAACGGATTCACAGTGATCTGAGCCTTCTCCCGTAGCTCGGCAATATAGTCTTCCACCGCTTGTTGTCGAACTTGCTGAAAGGCTTGTTCTTCGAACTGCTTACGCTGTGATTCGTTCAGGGCGTTGCATTTCAAAGCCTCGGGAAGAACCTCTGATTGAACCATCAGCAAGTGGGTTCCAAATTCAGTCTCCAGCGGATCACTCAATTTCCCCACTTCCAGCTGGAACGCCACCTTCTCAATCGCGGGCAATAATTCACCCTTGCGGAACTGACCCAGCCTTCCTCCGTTTCGCTCTGCAGCAGGATCGTCAGACAGAGCCTTGGCCATCTCCTCGAAGGCCATCCCTTTTTCAAATTGCTCCTGAATGATCTTAATTCTTTCGGGGATTTCCTCACCTCTGAGCAGAATCTGCGCAAGCTCAATCTGCCGCAATTCTACCGTTTGCACCTTGCAAAGCTTGGCAATCTCTTCTTCCCCAACCCGCACTTTGGTGTCCACCTCACGAGCAAGTAGTCGCTGGCGTCGGAAATCATCTGCAATTTGATCCTGCAAAATCTTGTCGTCGACGGTCCTTAGTTGAGGATTTTGTTCACGCAACAGCCCAATCCGTTCCTGCACTTCATCGGCAGAGGCATCAATCTTAAGAGTTTTTGCCCGTGAACGCAGCAGCAACTCTGCAATCAAACGTTGCTCTACCCGCTGTGCAATCTCTGCTTCGTCTATTGTACGTCCTTCCTGAAGGACTTGCTGGCGCAGCGCATTTCTGGCTTCCTCAGCTTCGCTGAAGGTGAAAACTTGCTGGTTGACGATCAGGTAGATCCCATCAACAATCACGGGAGCTGCGTTGAGCGAAGAAAATCCCAAAATGCAGGCGCTAAAAAATCCAAAAAGTTTTTTCATGGTCAGTTGCGATAGTTCAGGTTCATCGAACCATAGAGTTTTGGCCGGTAGTCTTCCGCCAGTTGTTTCAGACGACGCCAGGGGAGTCGGGAGAATTCCTTCAGCTTCTTAATGTTTCTGCGCTGGAAAAGCCGATCGGCCAGGTAGAACTCTGTGACCAGGGGATACCTGATCTTTTTGCTT
>WTIF01000349.1 GCA_011522845.1 Deltaproteobacteria bacterium | reverse complement strand
CCCCACTGTTGCCAAGTTTCGCACTTGGGGATCTGCAATCATCTTTGTTGTATCAACTAACAACGGATAACGTTCTGTAATCCAGGGCAGATCTTCAAGAACCACTTCACGGGCCATTGCACCGATTTTCAGAAAACCACTTTCTTCGCGGATGTAATCCAGACCAGGGATATGGCTAATATCAATCAAGTGGCTGGGTTCAGCAAAGCGCAGACGCATTGCAGGGATCAAGCTGTGACCACCAGCCAGCACCTTGGCTTCATCTCCATGTTCATGTAATAGGGCGATGGCCTCCGGCAGAGTGGCCGGAACCAAGTAGTCAAAGGTAGGGGGTATCATGTTGGCTCTCCCTCAGGCTCGCGGAATCCTGACACAGTACCAAGAAGACCTGGCACCTGCATTCAGGCAAGATGATCAACAGCGGCAGATGTCAACTGCCGTTAATTTGTCACACCAAAATAGAACAACAGCAAAAGGAGAGGAAAGCAAGGTTTGGAAAAATAATTTTTTTTCTGAAAAGTCTCTTCTGTGGAGATTTTTTTGGAAAAGAGACTTTCTCAGAAAATTGGCAGGAACAATTCAATAGTGACAGTTACGCTTCTGCACTTTCATTGTGAACCTCAACGTGGTTCAAGCCCACAGTGTTGAAATTCAATCTGAGGGGTGACTTCTGTGCCAAAATGCGTGTTACAGAAATAGGCGCCTTGAAACTGAGTGCCACGCAATCGAGTACTGTAAAAAATCGTCCCTGATAGATCAGATTTTGATAGGTTAGCGTTCTGCAGATCTGCGGTATTGAACCAGACGCCGCTGAGGTTCGCCTCGGACATATCAGCACCAAACAGTTTCACTCCTTTTAAATTGGCGCCTTGGAGATTCGCTCTTTTCAGATTGGCACCTCGGAGATTTGCTCCCTCCAGATTGGAACCCTGAAGATTGGCACCCTGCAAATCTGCTTGCTCTAAGTTGGCCCCTCGCAGGTTACTACCAGAGAGATCGGCTACTTGGAGATTCGCACTGAAAAAAATCGTCTTCGCCATATCAGAAGAACGGAGATTGGCACCGTTCAACTTGGTCATTCGTAGATCAGCCTCACTGATATTGCATTCTACGCATGCTCCAAAATTACGTAAGCGCCCGAGATCTCTTTGATCATAAGCCCAAAGAAATTCTGGGATGATTAGCCCCAAGCCAACAATCAGACAGCAAAAACCAAGTGGTAGAGACAATCGGAACTGTCGAAGAAAATGCATATTCGCTCGTTTGTGAATTTATCAAAGAAAAATCCCTATTGAAAACAACGATGAACAGCATCCGATTCCGATCGTTACTTACGGAATTAGACTGGCAAAAACAGAACCAAACTGCTTTGACAAGGCTTCAATCTCACTAAAAGCCCATGCACCAAAGTAATTTTGAAGAGGAAGGGACAGAGAATCCGACAATAGAGCGGGGTGAGGAGACAGGAACTAAAACTGAGGAAAATTTCAATCTTGGCAGATTCGAAGATGCCTTCTCCAGAGCAAATTCGTGGAGAAGACATCTAACTCAGGCAGGAAAAATCAAGCGATATATTTTTTTGGAATCGCAGCCCCCATCGTATACTTGGGGTCAACAAAATTTCCTAAGCGAACTTTGCCGCATTGGCTTAGCATCATGTAAGCATCGTAGCGTTCAAAACCAAAATCTCGCTCAAGCCAATAGATCAATTCGCGATAGGCAATTCTACACGCATCTTCCAGAGGTCGGGTACTACCAATCGCCATGATGAAATCATCTGCTTCCAAACGTGGCCACTCGATATCATAATTTTTAATCACATTAACAGTGAAGGTAGTAAAGGTGGGATATTCAACAGCGACCCCACAAACCTCTCCATCTCCCTGACAAGCGTGAGCGTCCCCAATGAAAACTCTAGCTCCCTCTACTCGAACTGGTAGATACGTCACCGTACCAGGCCCCATGTCCGGCAAGTCCATATTCCCACCGTGGCTATCCGGTGTCAGGGAATTGATTGAATCAATCTCTGGTGAAGTACTCAGCGTGCCAATGTGAGGCCGATAGGGCAACTTGACTCGATCACTCCAATGGACAGTCTCTTCATCTACATGAATCTTGCGAACAATCTCGGGTAATGGATCGTTCAATGTTGCGGTCAAATTGGTTCCTGTCAGTCCGCCAAATTCTGGAATCATGCAGCAGGTACCTCGAGGTTGGTCACCACGCGGTACCATTTTCTCGATATGAATACAGATCGTATCTCCTGGCTGCGCACCCTTGACCATAATGGGTCCACACTGTGGGTTTAGAAACGGCACTTTCAGTAGTTTTGAAGGCTTGTCGGATTCTGATCGAATCTTTCCTTCGAAAGCATCCTGCGTTTCTGCAATGATCGTATCCCCGGGTTCTACCTCTAGCACAGGATTACTGTATGGTCCGATCGTGTAATTGTAGACTCCCTGAACCTCGGCACTGAGTGTATGTACTTTCCCAGTAGGGGCCTTGGCGACGCCATGCTTATACATCATCGAATTACTTACCCAATCATTCGAGTAGGCTCGCATGATCATTTCCATCTCAAACCTCCATATTCTGATTATTAACAAACCTGAACAGGTTATTCATCGTTTCTGCAACTTTTCAACGACAACAGAGACTTATTCAATTCATCTGATGAGTCAATCAGATTTGATAAACAGACTCCTAAAACCAGAAAGGATTACTTCGGTTTATTTCTTCATTTTGAAGATCATAACTTGATCGCC
>WTIF01000029.1 GCA_011522845.1 Deltaproteobacteria bacterium | reverse complement strand
TCATTCGGCCATCGACTGCCACGGCACCCAATCCCTGCTTTTCCGCTGCCTGTGCCGCCTCTAGAACTCTTTGTGCCAGTTCAATCTCCGCGGTTGTTGGAGAAAATACCTGTTGAATCACATCCAGTTGTTCTGGATGAATAGCCCACTTGCCATCACAGCCCAAAGCCCGTGCCTGGGTGGCGGACTGTTCTAGTCCGGTGATATCTCGAAAGTTGCCATAAGGCGCATCAATCGCTTGCAGGCCTACTGACTTGGCAGCTGCGACCAGGCGACTGAGGACATAGTGCCAGCGATGGCCCGAATAAACCGATTCCTCGTTTTCCCCATGACCTGAGAGCGAAACCAACGGACTGCCAATAGCACGAGAGTAGTCCGCAATCCCAAAGACCAAAGCTTCCAGACGAGAGGAAGTTGCGGCAATTGCCTCTGACTGTACCAAGCCTGCGGGGCTTTCGATGCAAGCATGCAAGCGAATAGTCTGCTGAGCCTTGGTGTGTCGTTCGATTCCATCCAGTAAGCGGCTGAAACAAGCCACATCACCTGCGTTCTCGACCTTGGGAATGACCAAGACAGAAACCCGATCCACGGCAGCTTCCAAGATTTCAATCACATCTCGATAGAACCAGGCGGTCTCCAATCCGTTGCAGCGCAGAGCCAAACGAGGATGGTGTTCTGGTAGGTCCTGCAGGGTATGGATGATTTGCCGACGGGCAGCCTCTTTCTCTGTAAGCGCGACACTGTCTTCCAAGTCAAACATCACCAGATCAGCAGTACTCTGGAGAGCCTTGGCCTGCATTTTGGCGGAGTGTCCGGGAACCGAAAGAATGGAGCGGAGTCGAGGCATACATTCTACACAGGGGGTGGTTGAGCTTCACAGGCTGGTTACGTTGTCGCTCTACGCTACCGATTCCTGTGGTGCATGAAGTTGTCTGAGGTTTCCATGATCGGTGACCGATGGACCCAATCAGGTGTACTTTCCTCTTCCCTTGACTTCCCAGATGGTTTCAACCTCTCCGTTTCTCACGCCATAGAGTCGCTCATGCAGGAACACTGTGTTGTCACCGTAACCCACCATGTAATCGAGTGGGTCTCCTGGACGCAAGGAGGTGTTTTCTTCAGCAAGATGAATCACGCCGTGTTCAGAGGAAAAACTGATAGAATCCACGTTATCGATCCCAAGTGGTTTGGGAGCGACTGACCAGCCAGGGAGAGTTTTCCAACCTGTGTCTGTGATGATTCTTTTGGGGCTGGGACGACTGGTGACGAGACTCCTGAGGAAAAGCGAGGGGCGAGTCTCTGCACCCCACTTGGAGTAGGCGACATCCGTGAAGATCACGCCTCCAGCCTGAATTTCAGTGAGCAGCTTGAAGTTGGAGGAGATGGTGTAGGTCCCACTGCCGCCACCGCTGATGATTTCGATGGGAATGCCATGCTCTCTGCAGAGGGAGACGGTCGCACTCAGTTTTTCCATGGAAGCAGAGATCGAGCGCACTTTTTCGTCAGGATCTGCAATGGTTGCGGTGTGGCCTTCCCAAGCCATCAAGCCCCTGTTGCGGATGAATTTCAAATCACGGATTGCCTGGTAAAACTCCAATACAGGCTGACCTGGATCCAGACCGGCTCGGTTCATCCCCGTGTTGACCTCTAGCAGTACATTCAGAGTGACCGCAAACTTTTCAGCAATCCGATTCATCAGCTGTACGGTTTCCAGGTGGTCGACCGCCACGATGATTTCATTGATTCTGGAAAGCTGACAAAGCCGCTCGATCTTCTGTTCTCCTACGACCTGATTGGCGATCAGGATGTTTTTCACTCCGGCTGCGGTCATCAACTCTGCCTCACTCAACTTGGCACAAGTGACTCCAAAGGCTCCGGCATTGATCGCAAGCTTGGCAATTTCAGGAATCTTGATTCCCTTGGTGTGAGGCCGCCATTCCAAGCCTCGAGACCTAAAGTATTCGGCCAGGTACTGGATGTTTGACTCCATGATGTCGAGGTCGACCCACAGGCAAGGTGTATCGTAGTGTTTGAGTTGCATAAGGGATCTATCTGAAATTAGCTGTCGATGAAATATTGAAAGTCGGTCAGCTGACCTTCGCGCTTAATGCGTAGAGTGATCTTTTCTTCCAACTGTAAGGCTTCAAAGAGTTTGAGCGCCTTGGGCAGGCTATCCACCGTAAAGCCATTGATTTGCACAATCACATCTTTGTTTTTGAGTCCCAATTTTTCGTAGATGCTTCCTTCCCGAACAAAATCAAAGATAAACCAGGGTTTACCATCTTGCTCTATTGGAATCACCCTAGCGTCATTGAGTAGTGCATTGAGATTGGCCAGTTGCTGATTGACATAAGTTCTCTTGAGGCGAAAGATTCTTTGATCATCTGGAGGTGTTGCTAATTCTTCTATGACAATTTCAGCGTCTTGGTTGGTTTGGTTGTCTGATTCTTTGGCAGCAACAGTTTGATTGTCAGAATTCTCTACTTCCAGCTCATTTGAATCTTCATTTTTTACAACTACAGGTTTAGGTGCATGTTCTTCTAAAAAATTTTCGGTAGGAGCAAAGAAAAACTCTTTAGTCACAGATGAAGAAAACCAAGGAGTGCGTTGGCCATCACTTTTTTGCGTAATATCAGCACTCGTCTGTTCAAAGATTTCGTTCAATCCGGTACGGACAGTTTTCATACGCTGTAAGAGGGCTGAAGTGAATAACCTCTCAGGATCGGTTTTTTCAGCAAGTGTATTCGGAGTACACGCATAGGAAATAAGC
>WTIF01000299.1 GCA_011522845.1 Deltaproteobacteria bacterium | reverse complement strand
AGCCCACATTGATGCTCTGCACAGTGTGCGTGAAGACCTTGCTAAACTGCAGCAAATCCGCCCAAGACTGACCCAGTTGCTACAGAACAGCACCCAGTCTGCTGAGGAAGGACGTGAGGCCTGGATTCAGTTGTTGGAGTGGTTGCACGAAGACAACTTCTCACTCTTCGGTTTTGCTACCTATCATCACACGAGTCAGGGAGTGCAGCTGGCAGAAGACTCCAGCCTTGGTCTACTGCATGATCATCAAGCGTGGAAAGCGGATTCCTTGCGAGAGACGCTACAAGCCTTGCTGTGGCAGGAACGGGAAGCTTCAGAATCTTTCATCATGGAAAGCCTGCGCTTTACTTCTCCATTGCAGCGTTTTGAAAACCTGTTGCTGTTGCGCCTCAAGTTTCCAGAAGCCGAGGGTTGGCGTGAGGAAATTCTCGTTGGTTTGTTGCGCAAGACCTCCTTGCAGGCTCGCAATCTCGAGACCCCACTGATCCGTGAAAAGATGCAGGCCATCTTTGAAGCCCGCCAGATGCGTCCCTATAGTTACAACTACAATGAGGCAATCCGGATTCTCAGTGGGATGCCCAAGTTTGCCCTGTTCCGTGCTCCTACTGCGGAATTACTCCAAATCATTGACACCCTGCTCTTCATTGATGATCCCAGCCGGATTCACTGCTTCCAGGTTGGTCAGCAATGTGTCCGCAAGGGTGCCTCTCCCGCTTTGCATCTACTCGTAGTCTTACCAAATTTGCTCTACACCCCAGCAAATGTGTTGGAAGTTGTGGCGTTCCTGCAGAGTGAAGTTCCTCATCAATCCAGTGAATATGTGCAGGCGTACGGTGAAGAAAAAAGCCGTGTTCATGTCTACTTCGAGTTGTCGCACGGTAACTGGACTCCCAATTTAGCTACCTTGGAAAACGAACTCATTCGTCGGTTGAAGCCTTGGGAAGAACAGTTGCGCGATGCTCTCTCCGTCTCTGCTCCAGGTCCGCAGGGTCTAGAAATCTTTGAGCGTTACTTGCCCCGTCTACCCAAACAGTACAAGGTGCGAGTCACTCCCGAAATGGCGGCCCAGGACTTGTTGGAGATTGAGCGACTGAGTCCAGATTCAGGGGTTCACTTCACGCTCAAGGAATTTCAGTTAGCCAATGCTCTAGAGGAACCTGTCTCCTTGTTGACACTCTACAGCCGCAACCGCACCCACCTGATCAAGGTGATGCCGGTTCTACTGAACGCAGGTCTTTATGTAGTGGATCAGCTGACAACGCGAGTTGGCACTCCCCAGGGAGAAAATCTGGGCTTTATCCAGACCTTTCGTGTAACCCACCAAGACGGCAGCCAAATTGAAGAGGAGGTCTATCGGCAGAGACTCTGTGAGTTGCTGGGAGCCGTGTTCGCTCAGCGTAGTGAAAATGATCCACTCAATGCGTTGGTGTTGGCTGCCAACCTGGATTGGCGAGAGATCAACGTGTTGCAGGCCTACCGTAATCTGTATCTACAACTGGGCGGCAATATCAGCCGTAACGTAGTCAACCAAGCTCTTCTACAGTATCCAGCGATTAGCCGAAATTTTTGTGAAATCTTCCGAATGCTCTTCGCACCTGATTCGCGCTACGGTGATCCAAGTCATCGTCGAGAGGTGCTCTTGCCACAGGTTCGGCAGCACTATCTGGATACGTTGCATCCGGTTCAGGAAATCAACCATGACCTAGCCTTTCGGCATCTGCTGAGTCTGTTGGAGGCCACTCTGCGAACGAACTTCTTTCAGAATGCTGGTCGGCACAACACCCTGCTGGCGCTCAAGATCGCTTCGGGTCAGGTCGAGCAAATGCCCATTCCTACACCTTATCGAGAGATTTATGTCCACGATGTCAACCTTGAAGGGACACATCTACGATTTGGACCAGTAGCTCGTGGTGGCTTACGCTGGTCAGATCGGCCAGAAGACTTCCGCACGGAAGTCTTGGGATTGGTCAAAACCCAGCAGACCAAGAACGTGGTGATTGTTCCGGTTGGCTCCAAGGGGGGCTTTGTCATTAAGCAGTTACCAAGCAGTCGAGAAGAAGCACAGGCTGTGGCCAAGGAGCAGTATCAACGCTTTATTCACGGATTGTTGTCGGTAACAGATAATCGGGATGCGGATGGACAGGTACGCCCTCCGAAGCAAACAATCTGCTATGACGATCCTGATCCCTATCTCGTTGTGGCGGCGGATAAGGGGACCGCAACCTTCTCTGATCTGGCCAACTCCGTTTCTGAAAAGACTGGATTTTGGCTGGGCGATGCCTTCGCTTCCGGGGGATCCCATGGTTATGATCACAAAGCCGTTGGAATTACGGCAAGGGGCGCGTGGGAATGCGTCCGTCTGCACTTCTTGGAGCGAAATCATGACATCCAGCAGGAGCTGACCACCGTGATTGGAATCGGGGATATGAGCGGAGATGTGTTTGGCAATGGGATGTTGCTCAGCAAGGCCTTACAGCTGAAGGCTGCCTTCAACCATCAGCATATTTTTCTCGATCCCAACCCAGACCCTGAGACAAGTTGGCAGGAGCGCAAACGTTTATTTGAGCTACCTCGCTCTACTTGGCGGGATTATACATCTGATCAGATCAGTGAAGGCGGGGGGATATTTGAGCGGCGTGCCAAGGAAGTTCAGTTGTCCTTGCCTGTTCGTGAGATGCTGCGAGTAGAGCGAGAGGTGATGACAGGTGAGGAACTCGTACAAGCTGTCTTGCGAATGCCCGCTGATCTTTGCTGGTTCGGGGGGATTGGGAC
>WTIF01000069.1 GCA_011522845.1 Deltaproteobacteria bacterium | reverse complement strand
ATGTCACCCTTCGTCAGTTTGGAACCGGAGTATCCAACATTAACGCAATTGCAAAGAAGGCAAAGGAAGATCTTGGCATCACCCTTGACATGCCTGCTCTGGATGCTGATGCTACTGCTCAGCGTGTTGTTACTCAGCCAAAGAGCTTTGACATCGCAGATATTGAGTACTTTACGTTGAAAAAAGTATGGCCTAGCGGAAATATGCAGCCGATGGACATTAGTAGGCTGAAGTACTTCGACAAGATTGTCGGTATCTTTAAGGATGGACGACTGACGCCTTCATCAAAAATAGCGCAAGGTACTGCTCCTCATACAGTGAGTTTCACCGGTGGTCCAGAGTCGAGAGGCTTCGCGAATGTAATGACCAACTGGTACACCATGGTTCCGACAATCTACAATGCGGATACCTTGGGAATTCGACCAGACCTGATTGGCCGGCCAATCAATAGCTGGACTGAGCTGTTAAATCCAGAGTTTAAGGGTAAAGCTTCTATACTGAATATCGCCTCAATCGGAATAATGGATGCAGCGATGGTCTGTGAAGCGATGGGCGAAGTTCAGTACGGTGATAAAGGAAACATGACCAAGGACGAGATCGACAAGACTATGGCGATCTTTACCGAGGCTAAGAAAGCTGGACAATTTAGGGCGTTTTGGAAGACCTTTGACGAGTCAGTGAACCTGATGGCCCCTGGGGAGGTTGTCATTCAATCCATGTGGTCGCCTGCGATCACCAAAGTCCGCTCAATGGGACTTCCATGCATCTACCAACCATTGAAAGAAGGCTATCGCTCTTGGGGAGGTGGTCTTGGTTTGGCAAGAAATCTTTCTGGTCTGGAGTTGGATGCGGCTTATGAATACATCAATTGGTATCTCTCTGGTTGGGTTGGAGGCTTGCTAATGCGCCAAGGATACTACTCAGCTGCACCTGAGACATCAAAGCTACATATGTCAGATGACGAATGGGGTTTTTGGTACGAAGGTAAGGCCGCTAAAAACGACATAATCGATCCGTTCGGAAACAAAATGGAACCGGCAGGCGCTGTCAGAGACGGTGGCTCGTTCCTTGAGCGAATGGGTAACGTAAAATGTTGGAACTCGGTGATGGATGAGAACCGTTATATGGTTCGCAAGTGGAATGAGTTCATCGCCGCTTAATTGACTTATAATGGGGGCCTTGTGCCCCCATAGATTTCGGATAACGTGGATCGCAAATCTCCTCTCTCAACTCTACTTCAGATTTCACCGATCAGCTTAATTCTGGGATTTTTTCTGGTTTTGCCGATTGGAACAATTCTCATCGTTAGTTTTTGGGACTATAACGATTTCTCATTTTTCCCTGATTTTGTTTGGACTAACTACTCAGATGCCCTTGGGTCGAATGTCACCTACAAAACCTACCTAAATACCTTTTGGTATGCCGGCCTAACCTGGCTCTGCACATTCCTCATTGGTTTCACAGTAGCTTATTTTCTCGCATTTCATATCCATACTACGCGCTGGCAAATTGTTTTATTCCTGATTTGTACGATTCCATTTTGGACCTCGAACATCATTCGCATGATTTCCTGGATTCCTTTTTTGGGTCGAAACGGAGTTTTCAACACTATGCTGCAGTCCATTGGCTTGATAGACGAACCCTTGGAATTCCTTCTTTTTTCCGATTTTTCAATCGTTTTGGCGTTTGTTCATCTTTACGCCTTATTCATGGTGGTGCCAATCTTCAACAGTATGATGCGAATCGATCGTTCCTTGATCGAAGCTGCGATTGATGGTGGTGCGAATGGTTGGCAGATGCTCACCAATGTTGTAATTCCTCTTTGTAAACCAGGTATTGCTATCGGTTCTATCTTTGTAGTCACCTTGGTCATGGGGGACTACATTACAGTTCGATTAATGGGTGGAGGACAACGAGCGTCTGTTGGGGTGATGATGTGGAACGAGATCTCACTTCTATTATATCCAGCTGCAGCGGCTCATGCAGTTGTTCTGTTGGCAGTCGTTCTAATTATGGTTAGCCTGATGATGCGGGTTGTTGATTTGAAGAAGGAACTTTGATGCATAAAAAACGTCCTGCAAGCTTCTACTGGTTGGCCGCCTTCTTTGGACTGTTTGTGCTTTTCTTGTATGGCCCTATCTCGGCAATTGTGATCTTATCTTTTCAGGGGCCAAATGGTGGGCTGACCTTCCCGATGAACGGAGTTTCAATCCACTGGTTTTTTGCCTTATTCGGTGAGCAGTTAGTAGGCGACTTTGAGACTTCCTTCTTAAGATCACTGCAATTGGGCCTTACTGTAATGGTGTTGACGGTGGTCATTTCCTTAGTTACAGGTCTGGCCTTCCGCAAGAAATTCTTTGGTTCAAATCTGCTATTCTACACCACAGTGGCGAGTCTAATTGTCCCCTCTATTCTGGTCAGTCTAGGAATCGGTTTGATCTTTAATATCATGGGTTGGGAAGTATCTTGGACTACTTCCGGTTTAGGTGCACATCTCACTTGGACACTCCCATTTGGTTTTTTGATCATGATCGCCGTTTTCAACAGATTCGATAAGTCATACGAGGAAGCAGCCAGGGATTTGGGAGCTTCCAACTGGCAAACGATCCGCCATGTTGTTTTACCGATCATTGGACCCAGTTTGATTGGGGTAGCCCTCTTTGGGTTCACTCTATCTTACGATGAATTTGCTCGAACTCTGATGACATCAGGAGTGAAGAACACCTTACCTTTAGAAATTTTTGGGATGACAACGAATGTGACCACCCCAACCCTCTAC
>WTIF01000006.1 GCA_011522845.1 Deltaproteobacteria bacterium | reverse complement strand
TGATAAGAATCGTAAGACGAGCCTTTGACTGGTTCAGTAAACCTGAAAAAACCTCTGAGAATCAAAGAAATCAATGCGGAAAGATAAGACAGAACAGAATTCAATAGGGTGCGAGCCAGCTTTCTTGGATACCTAGCCCAAATCCAGGTCGATCATCCAGTTCCATCCAACCATCTTTGGGAATCTTTTGTTCTGGGACGTCAATGGTTTCTTCCAATGGAACTCCAGGAGCCCCTCTCACAAAGTATTCCAACCAGGGAACACATGACACTGCATGGGAGAAATGTTGACCATAGGGGTTGCGCCCGCCAGCATGAAGCATCACTTTCTTTCCAGCTGATTCGGCAATGGCAGCAATCTTCAAACAGGTTGTCAGTCCACCGACCCAATTGATGTCAGGTTGTAAGATATCTACTACATCATTGGAAACCGCCCATTGAAATGGGAAATGAGTGTACCAGTGTTCCCCTGTTGTCAGGGTTTGCCAAGGCAACGCTTTGCGTAGAGAAATATGACCAAGCAAATCTTCCGACAACAAACACTCTTCCATCCACCTTAGTCGACAATGCCTAAGCTGTTCCGCCAAACGTACCGTGTATTCAACGTCCAGCGCCATCCAGCAATCGAGCATCAATTCGGCATCATCACCGATGATGGACCTTGCCCTCTCAACAAAATCTACGTTTTTCTTTAAACCATCCAACCCATCTGCAGGTCCATAAGGACAAGCCAGCTTGAAGGCCTTGAAGCCCAATTCTTTGTACCATTCAACATCATTACCCGTGGCGTAGCAGAAGATCTTTTCAGCTTTGGGTCCGCCAATCAGTGAATAGACAGGTACTCCCATTGACTTTGCCTTTGCATCCCAAAGCGCCAGATCAATCGCGCTGATTGCGTAGGAAGCAAGGCCGACTGTTCCAAAGGGCTTGGTCAATCGGAACATCATGTCGGAGATCATTTCTATGGCAAAACCATCCTGACCCACCAAATTTGGGGCAAGGTGGTCTCTTATAATCGTTGCGGCAACAGCACCATGATCCGTCATCCCCAGGCCCCAGACCCCATTTTCCAACGTAACTTTACACCAAACACTATCCCACTTGGGCAGCCATAGGCTGCGATGTGCTTTAACCGACGGGAAGCGTGACATCGGGTTGGCAACTTCATCGGTTTCCGCCCAAGACTGTTTTCTTGGTTTGGAGGTGAAGTTCTTTTTCGGAAATTGAACCCGAACACATTCAATGGATTTGATTTTCATTTTCCCTCAATTAAATCAGTTGAAGTAACTACAAAGAATTTAAGTGATTAAGAAATCCATCAAAGTGTTTTTTGTATAAGCCATCATAAAAGAAAGCTTTCATTGACCTAGCTTTCTCCGTTGGTATCAAATCGAATTGCGTGTTGTTACTAAGAACGGAGAGATGAAACGAACAGGCAAGATTTAGCATGTAAGTTGACATAAATGCTTCCTCAATACAATGTCCTGCTACCAAAGCTCCGTGATTCTTAAGGAAAAGCAAATTTCTTTTCTCAAAAGCCTCAACAAGTCTTTGAGTTTTGAGTTCATCTTGAAGTGAATCATACTCATTAAAGTAGCCAAAGGAATCGATGAAGCAGCATGAGTGCTGGGTCAGTCGGGGTTCGAACACAAAATCAGTTCTGGTGGCAACTGCTGTAATGGATGGGGTATGAATATGAAAAACACACTTATGAGTATCTAAGTGTTTGTGCACTGGAGTGTGGAAATAGGAAGCAGCTTCTAAAGGCCTAGCATCACCAATAAATGATTCTGTTTTTTTGTCAAAAACTACAACATTCTCTAATTTGACAAGTTCCCAATGCACATGACCAGGCGTAATAAAGACAGTATTGGGTGAAAGAGGATCGTCGTAGCTGATATGATTCCAGACTCCCTCAACAAGTGAATGGAGTGCACCCAAATGATGAGCTGAAACAAATACTTCTTTGGAATTTGTGGCTGGCACTTGGGTCATGAATCTAACCAGTTTTGACTTACATCAAGAGCAGGAACAACATGTACTTAATTTAGTCAACGTTCATTACTGATTTTTATTTAATAGATAGAGCAACTTAGTACTGAATTCGCTTTAGGTTTAGTTCTTTTCTATTCATGCGCAAACCCCAGCCGGGTTCATCTGTCAGTCGAATTCGGCCATTCTGAGGCAAAATCTCATTTTCAAACATGTTCCCAAAAACAGCAGGAAAACTCAGACAATCTGGGCTCGTGTTCAAGTACTCACAGAAAGGACAGTGCGGTTGGGTAATCACAAAGTGATAGCTGTAGGCTCCACTACCATGAGGGACGACAGGGATGTCGTAGGCTGCAGCCAGGGCAGAGATTCGCAACAATTCGGTCAGTCCACCGCACCACATCACATCGGGTTGTAAAATATCTACAGACCGTGATTCGATGAGCTTTCGGAAACCATAACGCGTATATTCATGCTCACCAGTAGTCCAGCGCACCCAGGGCACACGTTCCTTTAAAATTCGATGACCATCAAAATCGTGTGGCTGCAGAACCTCCTCAAACCAATAGAGTTTGACATCCTTCATCGCCTCGGCCAATTCAACAGCATAGGGCACATCCAGTGACATCCAGCAGTCGGCCATCAGCATGAAATCCTCACCTACTCTTTGACGCATCTCAGCAAATTTCTCTCGATTCTTGCGAATACCATCCAAACGATCCACTGGTCCATGAGACAGAGGCATTTTGCCACCAATGAATCCGTTCTCTTTGGCAACATCCGGTCGAATACCCGTGCAGTACAGTGACACTTCCTCACGAACCGCCCCCCCAATCATCTGATAAACGGGTTCATCTCGAAGCAGTCCCAGTAGATCCCACAAAGCCAGATCCACAACGCTCAAGGCCCAAAGGGGGAGTCCCTTCCCACCATAAAAGACACTAGCGCGGTACATTTGATCCCACATCTGATTCAGATTTCTAGGATCTTGGCCAATGAGAAATCGCTTGAAGTGTTTTTCAATGATGTAACAGGCAGGGGCACCCCCCTGGCCCGCACTGACGCCAATCATGCCATCTTCTGTTTCCACTTCCACGACGATGCTGTTCATCACATTGATGCCAAAACTGGTGCGCGAGGCTTTATAGCTCGGATACCCAGACATCGGAGTAGAAATCAATGAGTCGACAAGCCAGTGCCCTGTCTCACGATCATGATAATCCCCACCTGAACCTTTCTGATCCAGGACGAAGGCTCGTACATCTTTGATTTTTGGAAATTTCATCATCAATTCCTGATAAGTTGTTGTGCTGTCAAATATTGTCTTTAGAGGGCAGATTTAAAGAAATGTAAGGCAGGTCTCAAATCAATTTATGAGAGTCATCGCGCAAGGAGGTTAAAGAGAGAGGAAAGGCCTTCAGGGCATGTGAAACATGAATTCCAGAGGTTTTACAACAGGGGCTCCATCTTCTTGGGTCGCCATGATATCTCCCATGAAAGACCACCAGCGCTGCATAACTTCATGTTTAGGAAGCTCTTCCATTCTGTGATCTTTTGTTCTTTTCAAAACAGCAAAAAGAATATTTGTTTCAGGATCTAAGAAGATACTGTAGTCAGAAATTCCAGCATCTTTCAGAAGAACGACAAGGTCATCCCAAATTTCATCATGTCGCTTCTTATAAACTTCAGCTTGATCAGGGTTAAGAAGCATTTTGAAGGCAATTTGTTCCATTATATTTTTAAGACTAAAATCAGATAAGGTTGGTCAAAAAATCCATTACAGTTTAACAACAGTATCGGTCTCAAAGGATCGGATCGCTCCTTCAATCACCTCCTGGGCTGCTAGTCCTTCCTTACCAGAACCGTTTACTTCAGCAGGGTGTACTTGGTTTATGTTATCCTGAACCCAGGCCTCAATTCTTGATCGAAAAGTTTCTTGAAAATGATTCATCCCACCATAACAGTCATACTGTTCCATACTCCGACTACGCCTGGGGTAGTAACGAAGAGACTCACAAGCATTTTCAATAACAATTCTACCTTTTGAGCCGACGATCTCTAGACTTTCTAAGCCAAACGAGCCTGACGGAAAATCACCGTCGTAGCTGCCTCTCAGGTGCCCAATGATCCCATTTTCAAATTGAAGGTTCATTTGAGCGTTTGACCAGATTTTTCTTCCCTCGCCCTTATTTGCGAAGCATTGAATCTTTTGGATTGGGCCACCGAAGTAATGGAGAATATTGAAGGAATGCGGGTGAAGGGCTCGTAGATGAAACCAAGGAGAAGTCTCCACTGGGTTATCGATCCACATTGTCATATCAATCATGTGAATCGTACCAATCCGATTAGCATCAACCCATTCCTTCGCTTTGATTGCTGAGGGTGTGAAACGATGGTTTAGATTAATTCCGTAACGGACTTGTTTTTCTTCCGCTAGTTTTGTCATTAAGCGAGCGTGTTCAATATTATTGGAGATAGGTTTTTCTCCAAGAACATGTATCCCTGCTTCTAGAAGAAGTACCGTTGGCTGATAGTGATCTCCTCCGTTTTCTTCTCCCTTAGTACAAACACTAGCAATCTCCATTGGCATCTCAGCAAGCAGTGATTCAACACTATAAAATGCCTTGCAGTTAAATTTGCTAGCAGCTTTGTCGGCTTTTTCTTGATCGATATCACAGACAGCAGTCAAATCCACATTTTCTAGTGAAGAATAAATCTCTGTATGAATGGTGCCAATATTGCCAACCCCAACTACTGCAGCCTTAAGTTTTCTCATGGTTTAATCTTTGATAGAGGAAAGAGCACAATTCAGCCAGCCCTTCGATTCAGCAGCAATTACTGTACAGGAAGGGAGAGACAGATTTCCTTGTTTTGCCCCAATAACTTCAAGATTTACAGGCCCAGTGTAATTTGACTCCTGTAACAGTTTAAGGATTCCGCTTAAATCAATTTTTCCTCTGCCACAGATTTGTTGAAATGGTGAGCCCGGGCCTTTGATATCTTGTGCAATACAATCTCTGATGTGGACATGACTGATCCAAGGTAAGACTTCTTTGAATCCATCTACTGGATCCTCTGGAACTCTAAATATATGACTAGGATCAAAATCTAAACGAACATTGTGGTCTTCTAGTAACTGTACAGCTTTTTTGGAGAGTTCAGTATTATCAATGCAAGTATTGTAATGGGCCTTGAAACAGGTCGTGACATTGTATTTATTTGAAATATCACTGTGTTTTTTCAGACTCTCAACTGCGTAGTCAAAAGATCCCCCGGCAATGGGCACACCATTCGGATCAATACTTCCACCAGGGCCAAGGTTGATCACAGGACATCCAATACCTTCTGCCAATTGAACAATGTATTCCCAAGAATTGAGATCGTGCTTTGCCCGCTCAATCGCTGTTACCGGCAATTCATATTTATTGATCAGGGCTGAAATCGTAGAAATGTTTTGACTGACCGGGTCAGACTCATTGATGTGCTCACTCATTGCTGGATCCAGAGCAGAGAGCTCGATTCCTGAGTAGCCCATTTCACTGGCAGCGATAAACGCTTTTTCAAGGTCAAAATTTCCAAACAGAACTGAGTTAAAACCAAGTTTCATTGTGCCTGTATCGTTGATAAAGATTGTCTTGGGGCCCTGCTAATGAGTTGCAGAATTTTAGATTGGTAAAAATGGATTCCCTTGGATTGGCTGACCATCTTCACTGGCAATATGCTCTTTCAGGAGGTGGTCTCCCTGACAGTTGAAAAGGGTCTCATTATCCATAAAATGTAGCGCAATGGCCCTTCTGGGCTGACCTGAGAGGTTTGGACCTGAGCTATGCCACGTTAGTGAATCGTGAAAATGAACGTGACCTTTTTGCACTGGACAGAGCACTTGAGTCGGTTCACTCATAAAGCTGTCATTGTGTCCAAGCTGCCAGGTCCCATCATGCTGATGCAACCACTCATTCTGATTACCCTTCAAGTGCGATCCTGGAACCATCACCATACACCCATTCTGAGGACCAGCATCATCAAGTGCGATCCAAGCCGTCAATTGAGTTCCACCCTTCATCACAGGCCACTTTGGCAAATCCTGATGCCAGGAAAGGCGGCCTCCGACATGACTGGGTTTGTACTGCACCTGGTCATGCCAAATCCTGAAATCAGACTTCCCTGTCAACTTCGAAATGTAGTGTTTGAGCTTCGTATTTTTCAGAAGTTGAGAAAACGCCTCAGATGCCTGCCAAATATTGACGATTTGCCAGATTGGTTTCTCTGCTTCACGAGAGAGATTAGCAATCCGTAGTGGCTGAGGAAAATTTGAATCTTCTCTTCGCTCAATAATTGTCAAAATTTCATTAGCGAGTTGATCTGCTTCTGCCTCAGAAATCAGAGGGCCCGCATTAACAAAACCGTTTCTCTCAAACAAATACACTTGGTGTTCAGATAACATTTCATCAAAAGCCATTGGGATCCGTTGATCTAGATTTTGAGAATGTCGTCAGTTCGGACAACTTTTTCATGCATTATCGATTGTACAGCAGCTTCCAAAGCGACTTGCGCTTTCAGCCCATCCAAACCACTTCCATCGATATCTTTTGGAGCAACATTGCGATCAATTTCATCCACAAGATGGTTAATGCGATTCACAAAGGTATCCGTGAAACTCTCCATACCCCCGAAGATGGGATTTGTGTAGACGGATTTAACGAGATCACCCGCGGGATATAGAGTTGCCTCTCGATACATGTCATCAATCACCACTCTTCCATTGATTCCTGCAAACTCACATCTCTCCATCGGGTGACCGCGTTGGATGTCATAACTTCCTGTCAGCGAACCAACAGCACCTTCCTTGAACTTGATGTTGAATTGAGCGTTTGACCAGATTTTCCGATTTGGTCCTTTCATCGCGAAACAATGCACCTGCTCAATATCTCCAAAGAAATGGCGCATGATATCAACGGAATGAGGATGCAGTGCCTTGATGTGGAAAAATGGTGAAGATTCATTCGGATTATGAATCCAAATGCTCATGTTGATGAAAAGAGGGGTTCCTATTCTGTTATCAAGCTGCCATTGCTTTGCAATTCGGGCTGCTGGAGTAAACCGATGATTCAGGTTAACGGCCAATATCTTATTATACCGTTCAGCGGTCTGAACCATTTCGAATGCTTTTTCAATGGAGTTGCTAATCGGCTTTTCACAAAGCACATGAGAGCCGTTGGTTAGTGCAAAGATTGTCGGCTCAAAATGATCACTGCCATATTCATAACCCCCGGTGGTTACGCTACATAGATGTATCTCTTCCTTCGAAAACATCTCTTCTATTGAGGCATAACAGGGCAAATTAAATTGGGAGGCCGCTTTTTGATTCCTTGAAGGATCTTTTTCGCATAATCCCACAAGGTTGATTTTGGGATTCTTTTTATAAATTGCTGCATGCCGATTCCCTATCGGCCCCATACCAATCACAGCCGTGTTAATTGGCATAATCTCTAAGTACGATCTGTTTTTTTTGTGAACTCGACTCGTAGCAGAGCAGAGTCATTTTGAGAGAATCTAAGTATTCGTCCGCTGATGGAGGTTCATAAGCTCCTGTGGCGAACTCAAGAATTTTTGGAGCCAGGGCTTTGATACGGAATGCGTGATTCTCAGGTGTGACAACCTCAGCTTTCCGCCATTTTTCGTCCTCAAAGATCTTCCACTTCAAGCCATAACTAAGCTTTTCAGACTGATTACAACTTGGGGCATCGCCATAGTACTGAATGAGCATTCCATTTGTGCCAACAAGCTCTGTCGTGGTCTCCCCAAAGTCTGAGGTGAACGAACACTGAATTTCTGCGAATAAACCAGAATCGTATCTAAATATGGCAATCCCGTTGTCATCAGGCACTTCTGGATTTACAAGAGTATCAATATCGGCATACAAAGTTTTGGGGCTTCCAAACAACCAGCGCATTAGGTCGATCGGATGGGCCGCATCATCCGCCCACATTCCAAGATTCAGTTGCCTACTAACATGCCAGCTTTGCTGAAAATCTGGCCACCTGTGTGTGGATAGGCAGTGTCTTCGGCGAAAATGGAGTAGTTGCCCGAGTCGCTCCTCATCAATGATTTGCTTGATGAATTGGTTTGCAGGATCAACTCTCATTTGCCAAAGCATGAGCAGTCGGGCACCGGATTTCTGGATTTCTTGTGAAATTTTCCTTCCGTCTATGATTGTCGTTGCAAGTGGCTTTTGAAGCGCGATGTTCTCCACAAATCTGCAGGCCAAAGAGACCGCTTCCAAATGATAGGCTGTCTCACAACCAATAATCACAACATCGACCTGTTGAGAGAGTAACTCTTCAGGGCTGTCAAACTTTCTAAGTTTATGTCTATTACAGAACGACAGAGATCGTTCAGAATCAGTATCAAAAACACCGATGATCTGAGCGGCAGTAAACTTACGGAATTCCTCTACGTAATGAGAGATGTGCCCATGAGCAACTCCATACAAGGCAATCCGAGTTGCAGAGCTATTCGTAGGAATAGTCATAATAATTCATCGCCTCAAAAAGATATGAAAACTCAGCTGGATCGATTTTACCTCGCCACTTATGAAGAGAATCTGGTCGCATTGGAATTCTAGCTAACTCTTTTCCAAGAAAGTTTTTTAGTCGACTAATTGTAGTTTCTTGGTTGAGAACAAAATCTTCAAACCTCACTTCAATTGAATTCTTTGGCTTCGGTATACATTTTTGAATCTCATATTGATAAAGCCAGGAGATTGCTCGATTTTGAAATACATCCTCTGAAACAGGATAATCTACTGAGAAATCATGAAGATCATCTGTTAAATGTCTTCCAAGAATACTATCAAATGGATGCCTAGACCAAAAAATATAAAATGCATCTGGGAAAAGATTATAAATCCATGGATAAATCAGGGTTGTCTCGGGTAATTTCCAACCTTTAAATTCATTAGTCGATTCTAATATAGGCTTGAGATATTCCTGAATTAATTTTTTGAAGCTTTGTGGCACTTCTTGTCCTAATGCTTCAGAAAAATCCCATTTATAATTTCCTGAATACTTCACATATTTCGAGAATATATGGCAGCTACGATATAGATTATGTGGTGGCACAAAATCACAGGAGTTATTGAGCAAGCTACCCATGTAAACATTACTTGCATACAAGGTCTGGGCAATACTTCTTGTGCCAGAGTGACCACGTCCGATGACAATGATCATCATGGTTGTTTTGCTCCAATATTCAGCCCGTTCAACTGTATTTCCTTTGTTCGCATGCACGCTGTTAGGTGTTGATTTCGAGTACCTGACAACTTCATTGGAGTCATTTGACAGGCGTCTATCCGATAACCACATCTTTCAAACATACTACAACCCGTTCTTTCTCTCGATAAATCTGGTGGCTCCCCTAATAATATTTTCCTTTTTCCCTTCGATTTTCTGTTTGAAATCTTGGGTACTGCATCAAGTAGTGCTTCTGTGTACGGATGTTTAGGAGAGTTTAAAACCTCATCTTTTGTACCAAATTCAACAATTCTACCAGCATACATCACTGCAATTCGGTCACAGATATGCCGAATCACGCTCATATCATGTGATATAAAAACATATGAGTAATGATAGCGTTCTTGAAGCTCTTTCAATAAATTTATGATTTGTGCTTGTACAGAGACATCAAGTGCAGAAACAGCTTCATCACAAATAATCACCTTAGGTGAGATGATTAAAGAACGAGCAATCCCAATTCGTTGTCTTTGACCCCCGCTAAAACTATGTGGATAGCGCCTTAAGTGCTCATCTCTCAACCCAACCTGAGCAATCACTTCAGAGACTTTTTGTTCGATTACTTCTTTAGGGTATTGATGGATGATTAATGGTTCAGCAACAGTTTCAAAAACATTTATTCGAGGATTTAATGAGGAAAATGGATCCTGAAAGATAATTTGGACTGATTTAGTGTAGTCTTTCTTCTCTCTTTCACTAGCATTGATTAAATCGATTTTCTGATTTTCATCATTATATACAACCGATCCGGATGTAATGTTGTAAAGATTTACTAAAGACCTGCCAAGCGTAGATTTCCCACATCCACTCTCCCCAATAATACCAAGTGTTTCACCCTGATATAATTCGAAGCTAACCCCATCAACTGCTCGAATATATTTGGTTTCGCTAAAGAAACCCTTGCGCAAAGAGAAATATTTTTTCAGGTCATTTACCTGAAGAATTACTTTATCATCATGCATGGAGATGACAGTTGACTGTGTGGGCGTTTTTGTAAGTTTTTCTATGGGGTTTCTGATTCAAACAGATATCCCCAACTCTTTCGGTACACCGACTGTAAAAAGGACAGCCAGCTTGGACTTCAAAAGGGGAGGGAATAGACCCTTCGATTGGCTCAAGAGATTCAATTGGTTGATCAATCTTTGGGATTGATTTCAGCAAGGCTCGTGTGTAAGGGTGCAACGGGTTATCAATGACATCATCAGCAAGGCCGCTTTCCACTATCTGTCCCAAGTACATCACAAGAATACGATCTGAAATCTCTCCAATGACTGCCAAATCATGAGAGATATAGATCATCGACATGTTGAACTCTGATTTGATCGATTCCAGCAGTTCCAGAATTTGAGCTTCAATCGTCACATCCAGAGCTGTTGTAGGCTCATCCGCAATAAGAACTTTCGGGTTGCACACAAGTGCCATCGCAATCATAGCTCGCTGACGCATGCCTCCACTGAATTCATGTGGATATCTTTTAAAGAACATCGATGGAGAGGGGATGCCCACTTTTTCCAATAATCCTAGGCATACACTCAGGACATCAGCTTCCGATAATTCTGGCCGGTGTAAGGTCAGTGCCTCAGAAATCTGATCACCTATACTATGGAGGGGACTAAAGGAAGACATCGGTTCCTGAAAGATCATACTGATGTCATTCCAGCGAACATTTCTATAGGTATCCCCATAGGTTGGCAGGGAGTTCAGCTCAAGATTCCTTCCTTCTGGTTCAAAACGAATACTACCACTAACAATCTTGGCAGGGGGTTGAGACAGGATTCCAAGGATCGATTGGACGGTGACTGACTTTCCACTTCCACTCTCTCCAATGACCCCAAGAGTTTCATTCTCATAAACTTCGAAGTTCACATCTGTCAGCGCATGAACAACTCCCTCACGCAGATAAAAGTTGATTGACAAGTCCTTTACTTCAAGAATTCTCTGCAT
>WTIF01000292.1 GCA_011522845.1 Deltaproteobacteria bacterium | reverse complement strand
TTTCTTACTTGAAATTTAGTAATTGGCCGTTAAGGTTGATGTTGCCTCGGGGATGACACCGGAGGGAGCGGGTTGGGCAACAGCTGGTTCACTCTGAAGACAGGATGTCCGTCGATGCTAAGAAGCGCCCTGAGGTTCTTGACGAGAAGGTTGATCTTCCTTGTCGTCCAACTGCAATCCCATAGCTCGGGCCCGCCGTTCCCATAGGCGACGAGCCAGCACCTGCATATCCTCGTTTTTGTCGTCCTCATCAACGATCTCCAAGCCCAGCAAGGTCTCGACGACATCTTCCATCGACACGACTCCAACCATCGTTCCCCAGTCGTCATCAACCACCAAAGCGAGTTGTTCACGCTTGCTGATCATCAGATCAAAAACCTCGGCGATGGTAGCATTGTAACGTGTCACCACCACTTGCCGTCGAAAATCACTGAGCCTGGTCTGAGGCCTGTCTTGCGCTTGGGCCATGATGATATCGTTTTTAAGAACATACCCTGTCACTTGATCAGGGTGCTTCTGATAGATTGGAATCCGTGAGAATGGATTTTGTGGGTGCAGGGTAAAATATTCGTCTACAGTCAGATTTTCCTCCAAGGAGAACACAACGGTTCGGGGGGTCATGATATCTTCCGCATAGGAGGAGCGGAAACGAAAGAGATTGCGAAGAATCCTTGATTCACTCTCTTCGAGTTGGCCCTCTTTGATGCCCAGCTCCGCCATCGAGGCGAACTCTTCTCGGCTGAAACCAGTCAACTCACGATGCTGCTTCATACCCCGTGTTAAGAACTCTGCGAGCCAAACGAAGGGCAAGAGAATCAAAACTAGGTACTTGATGAAGTAACCGACCGTCGGGGCCAAAGTTCGCCAGAAGGCAGCTCCCATCGTTTTGGGAATGATTTCTGAGAAGATCAGAATCATTAGCGTCAAAGCTCCTGAGGCAACGCCAAGATACTCATCACCAAAAAGTTGAGTTGCTTGAACACCAACTCCAGCGGCTCCTACCGTGTTGGCGATGGTATTTAGGGTCAGGATGGCGGTGAGCGGCCGATCCACATTTTCCTTCAGTTGAAACAACATTTCTCCGGAGCGCTTTCCTTTTTCCTGCAAAAGAGCAACGTAGGCTGGAGTGATGCTGAGTAAGACGGCTTCGGCAATGGAGCAGACAAAGGAGATTCCTATTGCCATTGCTACAAAAACGATTAGAAGGGTCATGTGCGGTTAGCTAGAGTTCGAGAGAGCGGTCACTCAACGAGGGACCGTAGGCAGCGCCAATGAACATACTCCTCAAGGCAGACTGGCCAGTGATGAAAAAATGGTTAGCGATTACAAAGACTTCTTGATAGCGTAGAGAACTTGCGGAGTTAGATACGTGATCGCTGGTAGCGAGGGAATCACTCATGATTCTCGAGCTGCGAGAGGAAAGTCCGGGCAGCACAGGGCAGGATGCTGGCTAACGGCCAGGCGGCGTGAGCCGACGGAAAGTGCCACAGAGAATAGACCGCCGATGGCTTCGGCACAGGCAAGGGTGAAACGGGGAGGTAAGAGCTCACCGCGGGGCTGGTGACAGACCTGGCAGGGTAAACCCCATCCGCTGCAAGTCCAAATAGGATCGTGATCAGGCGGCCCGTCTGGCGATCGGGTAGGATGCTGGAGGTTGCTGGTAACAGCAATCCTAGATAAATGATCACGGCTCTTAGAAGAGAACAGAACCCGGCTTATCTCCGACTCCGCATTCATGACGGTGGCACCTTTTGACGCTGCAAAATGTTACCGAGCAGGCGTTGCAGGTCTTGCCCGATTTCTGAATCGGGTGACTGCATCATCAAGGGCTTGCGCTGTAAGACTGAGCGTCTTACCAAATCGTTGTTCGTCACATATCCTCGAAAATCTACAGATAGTCCAAAGTATTTTAGACAGGCGGTTTCCATTGCGTGGCCGACCTTGATGTCGTTGTTGGAACGAACCTGATTCAGAATGAGACTGGGTCGATATCTCTCTGTTTGTTGTTCCGCGAAATCAGACATCTCCGGTCCCAGTTCCTTCAGGTGAAGCAGCAATTCACGCGGAGTGCGGATCCCGTGCCGATTGTTACGATCCATTGATTCTTCAACCAAATCCCGCAACTCTGGGGTTTCACTATAAAGTCGGATCTGCCGATAGAATGAACTTTTGATGAAACGATAGGCATTTTCGATAGAGGTCGGCTCAGGTATCGCTACCAGTAATTGTGTGTCTGCGGCAATGAAAAAATCTAGGGTGTTGAAAGAAGTCCCGGCCCCCAAGTCCATCAGAATGTAGTCCGCTTCAATTTTTTTCAATTCACGGAGAAGTCGAATTTTTTGCGCATACTTTGGATTCGCGATATTTAGGCTATCCTGAGCTCCGCTTAGGAGGAAAAGATTGGGTACTTGGGTTGGAACCAAGGCTTCTTCCAACTCTTCGTAGCGCCTCATCAAGAAGTCAGACACTCCCCGATCCAGATCAGTGACCCCGAGGCAAGTATGAAGATTCGCTCCGCCCAGGTCCAGATCCATAAGCACCACTCGCTTGCCTTCTTTGGCCAGCAAGACCCCAATATTTGTGGTCAGGAAGCTCTTTCCCACGCCTCCTTTGCCACCACCCACAGCCCAAAGTTTCGCTCGTTGTTCCATGCTGTATGTCGTTTCTTGTTTCTCAGTCATCCATGAAGGAGGGGCTACTGTAGCACAGCGTCGTGAATCTGAAAGAAAGAATTTATGGATGTCAAATGTTTAAAAAGGGACCAGGCGACGGAGTCCGTCATAAACCACGATTGAGGCAGCAGAGGCAAGATTCAAACTGCGCACCTCAGATTCCCACATGGGAATCGTGAAGCTTCTTTCCGGATGTGGTTGCCACAACCACTTTGGCAAACCGGCCGTTTCCTTGCCAAAAAAGACAAAATCACCCGCTTGAATCGGCATCTGGGTGTAAGGAGTCATCGCATGAGTAGAGAGAAAATGACACCGTGTGAAGTCTAACTGTTTGACCCAGTCTTCCCAAGACAGGATGTGCTCCCAACTGACCCAATCCCAATAGTCCAGCCCAGCCCGCTTAAGGGTGCGATCGGAAAGTTCAAAACCAAGTTCACCAGCTAAAATAAGGTGACACTTCGTCGCCGCACACAATCGCGCAATGTTCCCTGTATTTGGCGGAATCTGCGGTTCTACCAACACCACCTGCAACAGTGGATTCTTGTGTATTCTCACAGTTACACAGTCGCTCTTTGAAGACCCAACTGTACCAATTGGTGCAATAATTCTGAATAAGACAAGCCCGATGCTTCCCAGAGTTTCGGGTACATGCTAATGCTTGTAAATCCAGGCAGTGTGTTGATTTCGTTAATGTAAATCTGATTATCTTTGGTTAGGAAGAAATCAACACGTGCCATCCCTAGACCTTCGACGATCCGGAAAGACTCCGCAGCCAAATCAAGAATCCGATTTGCAACATCAGCTTCAATCTCCGCAGGAATTTTCAGGCTCGCCCCATTCGGATCGACGTACTTCGCGTCATAGGAGTAGAATTCATGATTGGGAATGATTTCACCCAGAGTCGCAGCCACTTCAGGAGAATCATTTCCAAGGACAGCAGCTTCAATTTCCCGACCGATGATGGCTTGTTCCAGCAAAATTTTGTGGTCCAGAGAGAAGGCTTCTTTCAAGGCTTCTAGATATTCATCCTCGTTGCGAACCTTGGCAACTCCCAAAGAAGAGCCCTCACGAGTTGGTTTCACGAAGAATGGCGACCCCAATCTAGCGACTACTTCAGAATAGAGGAGGTTTTCATTCCTACGTAACGTGATAAAGGGAGTGACCGGAAGCCCTGCCTGAACGAGCAGTCGCTTTGTGACATCCTTATCCATGCTGATCGCAGATCCCCAAACATCGCAACCGACAAAGGGAATTCGAAGTAGTCGCAGCATCCCTTGCAAGGAGCCGTCTTCTCCAAAATTTCCGTGGGTGATTGGGAAACAAATATCTGCCTGCCACTGTAACTTTCCTTGTTCATTTTGTAGCTGACCCAATTGTCTTGGAAGAAGAGTTTCTGCTGCTGGATGCAAATGGATTTCACGAATATCATCTGTTTGGCAAAGTAAGTCCCCCTCAGACCTCCAGCACCAACTCCCATCTTTGCGGATACCGATTAGCTGAACCTCGTAGTTTTCTCTTGAAAGGGCTCTGGCGATATTGAAAGCCGAGATCAAAGATACTTGATGCTCACCACTCAAACCACCACAGAGGATCGCAACTCGTGTTTTCATTCACCATTCTCCAGCCAGATTGGTACTGGCAAATCTTTGCTTCGCAAAAACTCTGGATTGAAGAGCTTGGATTTGTAGCGGACACCTGAGTCACAAAGTACAGTGACAATGGTTTTGCCTGGTCCAAGTTGCTTAGCCAAACGGATCGCACCTGCAACATTCAGAGCTGCTGACCCTCCCAAACATAGCGCTTCATCTCTCAACAGTTCAAAGCAGATTGGCAACATTTCATCATCAGTGACTCGAAATGCAGCGTCTACCTTAAGTCCTTCCAAATTAGCAGTGATCCTTCCCTGACCAATTCCTTCAGTAATTGAGCTTCCAACAGACTGTAACTCACCTGTGGTATAGTAAGAGTAGAGCGCAGCCCCCATTGGATCAACCAAACCTATCACAATATCAGGATTTCTCTCGCGTAGCGCCATGGCTGTCCCTGCCAAGGTTCCTCCCGTACCAACGGAGCAAATAAAGGCATCCACAGTCCCATCGGTCTGCTCCCAAATTTCTGGTCCTGTAGTTTCATAGTGCCCCATTCGATTTGCTGTGTTGTCAAATTGATTGGCCCAAATGGCACCATTGGATTCGGTTGCGGCTGTTTCCTCGGCGATTCTACGCGACTGATGAATATAGTTATTTGGATCTTTGTAGGGCACTGCTGGAACTTCTTTGACCACAGCACCACAGAGTCGCAGCATGTCTTTTTTTTCTTCGCTCTGAGTCTCAGGAATAACGATCAAGGTGCGGTAGCCGCGGGCGTTTCCAACCAGGGCGAGTCCAATTCCAGTATTCCCAGCGGTTCCTTCGACAATCAAGCCACCTGGTTGAAGCAATCCTTTCTTCTCTGCATCCAGAATAATTGCCCGGGCAGCTCGGTCCTTTACAGATCCTCCTGGATTTAGAAACTCTGCTTTTCCCAGGATTGTACACCCAGTCAATTCTGAAGCCTTCCGCAAGCGAATCAGTGGTGTGTTGCCAATGCTGTCAACGAAATCCTGTCGAATTTCCATGCTGTCCTTAATCTATGCCTTTTTCCCGGCATGAGGTGGGTTCAAAGTTCAGCGAGTTGCCCCTGTTGAAGCACAACTTGCCGTTGGCATCGCGCTGCTAGATCCCTATTGTGAGTCACCATTAGCAGTGTCATCAGCGTATCACGCACCAAATCAAAAAGTAGATTCACAATCTGCTCACCAGTTTCCACATCCAAATTTCCTGTAGGTTCATCCGCCAATAGGATTGCGGGTTCCACGACCACAGCACGCGCGATTGCCACCCGTTGGCATTCCCCACCGCTCAACTGATATGGAAAATGGTCGTGACGATGTTCAAGTCGTACTTGTTCCAGAGCTTTGCGAGAACGCTCTACATGTCCAGCCCTTTGAAAAATCTCTAGTGGTAAACTTACGTTTTCCAAAGCTGTCAGATGCGACATCAAATGAAATTGCTGGAAAATGATCCCAATATTCTCCGCCCGGAATCGCGTTAGCTCTTCCTCACTCATTTGGGCCAAATCTGTTCCACGAATCCTCAAGGCACCGCTGGTGGGTTGGTCAAGACCTGCGAGCAAAGAAAGCAGAGTTGATTTTCCACTGCCTGACTGCCCTAGCACGGCAACTGTCTCACCCTGGTTGACTTGTAACTGTAAGTTGCGCAGGACCTCAACGTTTTCGCTTCCGCTGGGATGAGGAAAAGACTTTCCAACATTTTCCAACTCTAGAATCATGAATAAAACTCTGTACTTGGGGTGTTTTCAGGATCTCAATTGAGCATCACAGGTCTGTTCGAGTCGGCGTACAATTTTCTGTCGGATCTTCTGGACATCCCTGTCCTGCAGAGTACGGTCATTTGCCTGAAAGGTGAGAGCAAAAGCCAAACTCTTTTTATCGGCAGCCACTTGCTCACCTGTATACACATCGAACAAGGTAGCTTTTTTCAGCAAAGGACGACCTGCCTGTTCCATTTCACCAAGGACTTGGGCTACCGGAAGATCTTGATTTACAACAACTGCCAAGTCTTCGTAGATTGGAGTGAAGCCAGAAATTTCCTGCATCTGATGTGCTTGCTGCCATTGATTTAATAGCAAATCCAGATTCAACTCTGCGATGCAAAACGGCTGTTCTGGGAGGGAAAATTCACGTCGAATTTTTGGGTGTAGTTCTCCAATGTAGCCCAGCATCTGTCCACCGAGACAAAGACTGGCGCAGCGGCCCGGATGATAGGGTAAAATATCGGCTTGCTCCCAGCGAATCTCAGATTGTAAATGCAAGCCTTCCAACAAAATCTCCAAACGACCCTTGAGGTCGTAAAAGTCATAGTCAGTTGTTGCTTGGTCAGGTTGCCAAGCATCGGCTTGGCGAGGACCTGTTAGCAACGTAGCCAGCCGACGAGGCTCAGCTGGGAGGGTTTCTCCCTCTTGAGGTAAGAACACACCACCCACTTCAAAAATCTGAATTCGTGACAACAGTCGAAGGTTTTCACGTGCTGTCTGAAGCAAGCCCACCAGTAAAGTCTGACGAAGATGGCTACGCTCCTGTGAGAGAGGGTTCAGCAAGCCAATCTGTGTGCTTTCACTCGCATCCGTCTGTAAACGCAGCTTGGCTTCATCAAGAGGACTGTTCAACGAGTAGGTAATCACCTCGTCAAGCCCCGCTCCCACCAGCAGATCACGGACTTTCTCTACACCGTTCAACTTAAAATTTTCTCGTTGCGGTGGCAATTCATCAGCTAATCTTGTGGGAGGAAGGCGGTTGTAACCATGGATGCGTACAAGTTCTTCCACTAAATCTGCTGGAATCCTCACATCCTGACGATGAGCGGGCACCTGCACCTGATAGATTCCTTGCTTGATAGACACTTCAAATTCCAGCGCCTCAAGAATCCGCACAACCTCAGCCTCTGGCATCTGGATTCCCAGGATTCGCTCAATATAGCCAGAGTGCAGTTCAATGTTGACTGGTTCAGGTTTTCTTGGGTATAGGTCTCCAACGACAGGTTCCAGAGTCCCACTAGCCAATTCAGCAATCAGCCGTGCAGCACGCCAGCCTGCTAGCAGAGGCAATTCAGGGTCTAGTCGTTTGCCAAATCGCTCTGCCGCTTCTGTTTTGAGCTTCAGTAGTTGGGAGGTACGCCGATTGTTCAGAAACTCAAAATGAGCTGCTTCCAACAGAATATCCGTTGTCGCTTCCGACACTTCGGTGTTGCCCCCACCCATCACACCTGCGATAGCAATTGCTCCCTGCTCATCGGTAATCAACAACATCTCTGGGTCAAGCTTTCGCTCAACCTCATCCAGAGTTACTAACACTTCCCCCGGTTGGGCACGACGAACACAGATAGTTGGAGTGCCACTACTACGTTGGACTAGCGCCTCATAATCAAAGGCATGGAGGGGTTGCCCAAGTTCAAGCATCACATAATTGGTGATGTCCACGATGTTGTTGATGGGGCGCATTCCACACTGCCTCAAGCGTTGCTGCATCCAAAATGGAGAAGGCCCAATCTTGACATCCTTGATTCGAAATGCAGTGTAGCGTGCACATAGATCCGGGTCATTTATCTGCAGATTTACATAACCCGATTCTTCGACAATATTTTTAGCTTCTGGTAGATCGTGAATGAGCTCATTCTTGAGAGGTAAACCGTAAATCGCTGCAGTCTCACGGGCAATACCATGGACACAGAGAAGATGACTGAAACCTCCCTTGATATCGAAGTGCAGAACTGTCTCTCCAAGATATTCACTCAAAGGAGAACCAACAGGTGCATCCTCTGGAAGAATCAAAACCCCCTCATGTTCTTCGCTCAGACCTAGTTCCTTTTCAGAACAAGCCATTCCTTCAGAAGGAATGCCTCGAATTTTCGAAGGTTTTAGCTTCTTGAGCTTAAATTCTTCGCTGTAGGCATCAATCACCTGCGCCCCAACCAAGGCCAGGGGGATCTTTGGACAGGGGCTTGGAACATTCCCAATCATTGCAAAAATATTGGGAGCACCGGTCACCACGACCAGGGATTGATCTTTTCCGTAATTGACGGTTGCTAGGCAGAGGGAGTCCGCATCAGGATGAGGTTCCACTTTTTGGATCTCTGCAATCACTAGATTTTCAGGATTCCAGAATTCCCCAATAACGTCTGTTCCATCAACCTCCAGGCCGGCAATCGTCAGGGTTTCCGTCAATTGATCAGGGGTTGCGGTGTAATCAACAAAATCACGTAGCCAGCGAAGCGGAATCTTAAGCGCCATATTCTCTTGGTAGTCAGGTTGAGTGAATGAATTGTGAGACTAGACTTCTTTCGATTGGAGCAACAGGGTATACAGTGCCTGACGCGAGAAAGCGTCACAATCGAAAGAAATCAAACAACGCTCTGATGCAATCAAAGAGGATCTAGTGTAGCCCAGCAGGTAGTGTGTGGAGTTGCCTTGTGGATCCAGATCCACCAGCAAAACTTGCTTTCCTTCCTGGGTGGCAATTGCTGCGAGATTGCAGGCAATAGTAGACTTACCAACCCCTCCCTTCCAATTATACACAACGCGACGCATCGATGAACTCAGCGGTAGTATTCACGAACATCCAGAGGTTGGGAATCCGGCAGGGGGAGGCGAGACTGCAGAACACGTTGAAAGAGTTGAGCACCCTGCTGTAGCAATCGCTCTAGTGGCTTACGCTCTTCAACAGTCCGAATCTCAATCACATCAAAGCCCTCTTCCATCTTGCTGTGTAGATAGTCGTCACTCGTCAACAGTTCATCCACTAATTTCAGTTCCAAGGCTTTGGACGCCAACCAATATTCGCCGGTTGCTACTTGCTCAATATCCAAGCCTTCTCGATATTGTGTGACATGATCCTTGAAGGCTTGGTGAATCGCAGACAGATCCGCTTGAAATTTTTCACGTGCTTCCTCGGTCACTTCAGCGAAGGGGGTCACTGTACGCTTGTACTCTCCTGCTGTGAAGAGATAGTAGTCAATTTCATTACGCTGAAGGACACGATGAAAATTTGGCACACTCGCCACCACACCAATCGAACCAAGAAAAGCGAAAGGAGCTGCAATGATTTTTTGAGCCGCAGCTGCCATCATATAGCCACCGCTAGCTGCGACAGTGTCTACGCAGACTGTGCAATTTAAGCCAGCTTGACGCAATCGTAACAGCTGCGAACTGGCATAGCCATACTGGGCAACCGCTCCACCAGGACTAGTCAATCGGACTACAATTTCGTCAGAAGGGAGGGCAATCTGCAGTAGGAATGATATTTCTTCGCGCAGTTGTTCAACAGCGCTGGCCATTATGTTGCCGGTGAAGGAAAGAACATAAACTCGATTGGAGTGTTTCCCAATCACCTCTTCCGTACTCAGTCCGCTATCCAGTTGCTCCTTGATTTTTTCCAGGGTGGTTTGGGAATCTGACTTTGTCTCTTGTTCCTCACTCTTGCCTTCTTTCTTCTGTGCCTTACGAAGTAATTTAAGTGCCGCCTTGGGTAAAAATGGATGCTTCTGGAGTTCTCTTTGAAGGGAATCTACGTCAGAGTCGAAGCGGTCGTTGAGATAACGAAAACTTAGATGGGTTTTTGGTCGATTGCCTGGAGTTCTTTTTCGACGCCGGAAAGCGCGCCAGAGCATCAGTACCCCTGCAATTAAAAAAAGCAGCAGACTGACGTAATAGAATGTGAAATAGTTGACGACAAAGTCTAGTAGAGGGGAGGCGTTTTCGGATTCCATTTGGAAGAGAAAGCAGGTTGGGCAGAAGCCAGGCGACGGAAGTCTTTGACTGTGAAAAATACTTTAGAATGAATGGATTGCCCCAAAACAACAAGCATTTTCCCCATAATTTTGGGAACGTAGCATGATTACATTTGCCCTTCAGGGACATGACGGCAAAGCACGAGCCGGAAAGATAGAAACCCCTAGAGGTGCGATCCATACCCCGATCTTTATGCCCGTGGGAACACTTGGCACCGTCAAGGCCATGACCCCTGAAGAATTAAAGGATATTGGGGCAGAAATCATCCTTGGAAATACCTACCATTTGCACTTGAGGCCCAGTGACTCTTTGGTTGCCAAGCTTGGCGGTCTGCACCGATTCATGAACTGGGATCGACCGATTCTGACAGACAGTGGAGGCTTTCAGGTCTTCTCCCTTGCCAAACTACACAAGCGGAGTGAAGAAGGGGTTCGGTTCCAAAGTCATTTGGACGGAAGCTCTTTCTGGTTGACTCCGGAGATTTCGATTGGCATTCAAGAAAATCTTGGCTCAGACATCATGATGGTTTTTGACGAATGTCCCGAACTGCCAGCTAGTCGTGAAAAATTGCAGGAGTCTTTGGAACTTACAACTCGCTGGGCAAGGCGCTGTAAAGAGGCACGGAAAACCGATCAGGCACTCTTTGGTATTGTTCAGGGAGGTGGTGAACTGGATCTGCGTCGCCAAAGCTTGGAACAGATGACTGAAATTGGCTTTGACGGTTATGCCCTGGGTGGTCTGAGTGTCGGAGAATCCAAAGAAGAAATGTACTACGTTCTGGACCACGTTGCTCATGAGATGCCTGCAGCAACTCCACGTTACCTGATGGGGGTTGGCGAACCAGAGGATCTTTTAGCAGGAGTCGAAGCAGGGATTGACATGTTTGACTGTGTGATGCCGACCCGAAATGCCAGAAACGGCAATCTGTTTACATCCGAGGGCAAGGTCACCATCAAGCAAGCGAAGTATCGTGAGGATGAACGCCCACTGGATCCAAATTGTAACTGCAACACCTGCCAGCATTATAGTCGCGCCTACCTGCGTCATCTTTACCAGTGTAATGAGATTCTCGCCATGCGCTTGAACACACTGCACAATCTACATTTCTATCTGCAATTGATGCGCGATTCTCGAGATGCCATTTTAGCGGGCAGCTTCTCAGCTTTTCGTCAAAACCGGCTACAACAATGGCGATCCCCCCAGCAACAAGACGATCAAGATGAAGCATGAGATGGGCGGGCTTCCTTGGTTGTCTACTTCTGATTGCCAGCTACGGATTTCAGGGGTCTTTTCAGATTGGACTACAGGTTCCTTTGCGCTTTGATTCTGAAGAAAAATCTGAAAAGTTTCTGCGAATTGCCACCTTCAATGTAGCTTTGAGTGCTCAGCAACCCAACGGTTTGAAGCACCGGCTACGCTCCACCTCAGATCTCCAACTACAGAATATTGCAGCGATTCTGCAAAAGATTCGGCCAAGTATTGTACTGCTCAACGAGTTCGACTTTGATGAGTCTGGTGAATCCGTCGGTTTATTGCAAAGCAACTATCTGCAACGTCCACAACATGAGTTGAAGCCGATTTCCTATCCTTATGTCTATGTCGCTCCTTCCAACACAGGGATACCAAGTGGTTTTGACTTGGATCATGATGGGAAGCTAGATGGTCCAGGGGATGCGTTGGGATTTGGGAACTTTCCTGGCCAGTACGCCTTTGTGCTTCTCTCTCAATTCGAGTTGGAGAGGGAAAAAATTCGAACTTTCCAGAAATTTCTCTGGCGTGATCTTCCTGGCGCTTTGTTACCAGATCACCCCGACCGGCTGGGACAAGGAGATTGGTATTCTAAAGATGAGTTGGCCATTCTGCGGCTCTCTTCCAAGAACCATGTGGACGTCCCTGTGTCAGTTCATGGGCATCGATTGCATCTACTACTATCACACCCAACACCGCCAGTTTTCGATGGGCCAGAAAATCGTAATGGTCGACGAAATCATGACGAGATTCGACTCTGGAGTGACTACCTAAGTGGTGAGGAGCATGCTAACTATTTGATTGATGATGCCGGTAAATCTGGTGGCCTGCATCCTGAGGATCTGTTTGTTGTTCTAGGAGATCTCAACGCAGATCCTGTCGATGGTGACAGTTACAATCAAGCGATTCGCCAATTATTGGAGCATGTGCGTATTCATCCTGCCGTCTGGCTTGACGATCGGGTTCCTCGCAGTGAAGGTGGAAAATTTCAGAAACCCCGAAATCCTCCACACAGTGGAGATCCTGCTGAAGATACTGCTGCTTGGGGGCTGCGAGTCGATTACGTGCTCCCGGCTCGGGAACTGGAAATTTTACGTAGCGGTGTTTTCTGGCCCAACCCCGATGAAACAGAGGCAACTTGGCTCAAACCAAGTTCTGATCATCGTCTCGTCTGGGTCGACTTGAAGTTGCCCTGAGTTTCGATTTCCATCAACATAGAAATTTCTAATCCCAGATCTACATCGACAAGATGCTGGAGTTCTTCATAAAATCAGTGTATTCCCTCCGACTTTGTATCAAAAATCCTGACCACCTCGTACCTCTTAGAAAACATGGAGATTCAGAACAACCAACTTCACCTCGGTGGACTGAGTGCGGAAGCCCTTCGTACCAACTTTGGCTCTCCTCTCTATGTCTATGAAGAGGACTCCCTTCGGGATCAGTGCCGCCGCCTGCTGAACTGCTTTGAGGAATTACATCAACAGCAAAGACTGCAGTTACACTTCGCAATGAAGGCCAACTCCAACCCTTCAATCCTCAAGATTTTGAGAGAAGAAGGTGCTTGGATTGATGCCGTTTCTCCTTATGAAGTGCAACTGGCACTCGACTGCGGTTACAGGCCCGAACAAATTTTGTTCACAGGCAACAACACTGCTCCAGAAGAATTGGATTTCTGTGTAGAAAATGGAGTTCCGCTCAACATTGGCTCTTTGTTGACACTGGAACACTTCGGGAAGCGCTATTCAGGACAAAATATTTCATTACGGGTTAATCCTGGAGTCGGTGCTGGGCATCATGCTCACTGCATTACTGGAGGACCACGCTCAAAGTTTGGCATCTACCATGATCAACTGGAGCAGGCTCAGGAACTGGCTCAGCGCCATAGCCTACGCATCGTTGGGATTCAGTCTCACATCGGTACTGGTATTTTTGCACCAGAGCCAATGCTAGAAGCGATGGAGATGATCCTTGCGCTCGCAGAACACTTCGCTGAGCTGGAATTCATTGATTTTGGGGGTGGCTTTGGCATTCCTTATCGTCCTGAACAACAAGAAATGGATGTAACTGCACTAGGCCAACAGATGACCGAAAGATTTGAAAGATTCTGCAGGGAATACGGTCGCCCTCTCTCCATGAAGCTGGAGCCTGGTCGCTATCTTGTGGGACCAGCTGGATTTCTGCTGCTGAGCGTTACTAATCGTAAGCACACTCCCGAATATCAATTTGTTGGCACTGATTCCGGTTTTCATCATTTGGTGCGTCCAACCATGTATGGTTCCTATCACAGGATCTGGAATGCCTCCCGAATGGAAGATGAACTCGAGACCGTGGCTGTGGTGGGGAATGTCTGTGAAACGGGAGATTTTTTCAGTATCGATCAAGGCAACATCCAACGTGACCTGCCCAAAACTGCATTGGGGGACTGCCTCGTGATTGCTGATGCTGGAGCCTACGGTTTTTCCATGAGTTCCCAATATAATTCTCGGCCACGGCCAGCAGAAGTTTTGGTTAAAAACGGACAAGCTCAGCTGATCCGTCGCGCAGAACGCTACACAGACCTGCTACGTACCACACAGGAACTGGATTAATTCACTTCGTAAAGTCAGTAGAAACTGATCAATATCGGCAAAGGAGAAAGGGATGGAAAATTACGACTTGTGCGTACTAGGAGGAGGACCTTCGGGCTATGCTGCCGCAATGCGTGCCGTTGATTTTGGTAAGAAAGTCATTCTCGTGGAGAGAAGCCGATTGGGAGGTGCCGGAGTCTACAACGGAGCGCTTTCTTCCAAGACGTTTTGGGAACTCTCCAAGGAAATTGCCTCCATGCGTCATAAGTTGGACGGCTACGGAATGAAAATGCCTCAGATCCCCTTTGGCAACATCTTGGAAGAGGTTGACAATGCCGTCTACGAACGCTCCGCTCAGTTGGAAGAGCACTTACGACAAATCGTTCATCGTGATGGAGAAAACTTCCGTTTTGTCAAGGGAAGTGGCCGGTTACTCACTCCAAACAAGATTGAGATGCGAGGTGAGTTTGAGCCCTACGTAGTGAGATCCGACTACACCATCATCGCTACTGGGAGCCGTCCTCGGATGCTACCTAATGTGGATGTAGACGAGCGCATCATCATGACTAGTGACGGCATGAGTGGTCTGCGTTCCTTCCCAAAGAGTCTGATCATTGTTGGGGCTGGGGTGATCGGCTGTGAGTTCGCCAGTATTTTCTCGAATTTTGGGAACACCGATGTCCGCTTGATTGCCCGAGATGAACGTATTCTCCCCTTTGAAGATGAGGACCTGACCAAAATTATAGAGCGTAATCTTGAAAAAAGTGGGGTGACGATCCATCGACAATCCTCTCTACTCTCCATGAAGATTGTAAAAGGCGAAGTTGAGTACGTTATTGGAACTCCGCAAGGTGAAGAAACTCATCAAGTTGAACGAGCATTGATCTCCATTGGCAGAGTACCCAACATTGAAAACACCGGAGCCCGCGAATTGGGAGTCAGGCTAGATCGAGCTGGTTGCATTGATGATGAAGACACTTCCACAAACCTGTCCAACATCTACGCTGTAGGAGACATGACGGCGGATATCGCCCTTGTCAACGTAGGGGAACTCGAAGGCAGACATGCTGTGGAAAAAATCTTTGGTCCACCCAGCCGACCCCTGATCTACGAGAACATCTCTACCATTATGTTCCTCGCTCCAGAGGTTGCTGGAGTGGGAATGAACGAAGCACAGGCTCGTAAAGCAGGGGCACCCTTCCGAGTGGCCTCCTTCGATTACCGTTGTATCCCACGCGCAATCGCAATGCGCCACAGCGAAGGCTTTTTCAAGATTGTGGTAACAGATGACGAGGAGATGCGCATTCTTGGGATGCGTGCCATTGGAGAACATGCTTCCAGCGCTATCCAGGCTGTAGCCCTACTGATCTCCATGCAAAAAGGAATTGGGGAATTAGCTGAGCTGATACACCCTCATCCTTCGATTATCGAAGGCATACAGGAATGTGTGCGGATGTTGCTGGGCAAGTCGATTTACAAACCTGATGTTTTCCGTGAGTATCTACGACTAAGAGCATGGCGGAACGGAAACTACGAAGAATTGGTGTGGCCGCTGAAGAAAAGTGAATAAACGGACAATCCAGCTTTCTGCAATAAACTCACTCTGGAGAACCCACATGAGTCTCCCACAACAAAAGCCGCAAGCCACAGACCTTGAGCAGTGTTTATCAGAATTAAAGGCACTACTGGGCGATCGCATCTCTACAGCAAGTGATGTACTCCAGTTACATGGGAAAGATGCCTCCTTCCACGAAGTTCATCCACCTGATGCTGTCGCTTTCGTGGCAAGTAACGAGGAAATTGCTGAGATCGTCAAGAGTTGTGTGCGGCATCGGATTCCGATCATCCCCTTTGGTTCAGGGACATCTCTGGAAGGACACATCGCGGCACTTCATGGAGGGATTAGCCTCGATCTTTCAAGAATGAATCAAGTACTCGAAGTCAACGAAAATGATCTCGACTGTCGGGTACAAGCAGGAGTAACCCGCAAACAACTTAACGAGCACCTACGATCAGCGAATCTGTTCTTTCCAATTGATCCTGGCGCAGACGCTTCCATTGGTGGAATGACGGCAACTCGGGCTTCCGGCACCAATGCGGTCCGCTATGGAACCATGCGTGAAAATGTACTGGGTCTGACGGTGATCAACGCTGAAGGAAGAATTCTGAAAACCGGCACGCGTTCCCGAAAGTCTTCCGCAGGCTACGATCTGACGCGCCTGTTGGTAGGCTCTGAAGGCACGCTGGGCATCATTACAGAGATCCAGCTACGCCTGCACGGAATTCCAGAAGCAATCTCTGCAGCTGTCTGCTCTTTTGAAACTCTCGCTGGGGCAGTCAACACGGTTATCTCTGTGATGCAATCCGGGCTACCCGTCGCACGTGTAGAGCTACTGGATGAGGTTCAGATGGATGCCCTGAATCAGTATTCCAACCTTGACTATCCAAAACAGCCCACCCTTTTCTTTGAGTTCAACGGAACACAACGCTGGGTGGAGGAACAGTCGCAATTGGTCGGAGAACTTGCTGGTAAAAATGGTGGGGGAAGCTTCCGGTGGGCCACTGATGAAGCCGAACGAGAGAAACTCTGGGATGCTCGACATGATGCCTACTATGCAGCGATGGCTCTCAAACCGGGCTGTAAGGGTTGGCCTACCGATGTTTGTGTCCCCATTTCTCGACTAGCAGAGTGTATTTTAGAAACTCGGGCAGACATCGACGCATCAAACCTTACGGTACCCATTGTTGGTCATGTGGGAGATGGGAATTTTCATCTACTCTTCTTGATCGATCCAGCCAACGAGGCAGAAGATTTGAAGCAATTTCAGCAGTTGAATGATCGTTTGATTGAGCGGGCTTTGAAAATGGGAGGGACTTGCACCGGTGAGCATGGTGTCGGGATAGGTAAGATTCACTACATGCGCGCCGAACACGGAGAATCTGTAGAGATGATGCGACAGATCAAGCAAGCTCTAGATCCATTGAACCTCTTCAACCCTGGAAAACTCGTCCCCGCTTGATTTCACGTACTCGAGATATTCAGAGTTGACGAATTTTGGTTCCTGCACTTTCCCCTTGCCTTGAGCTATGCGCTCAGCAACCCACTCTGAGCCAGGCGTTTCACAGCTTCTGCTAGCACACTGGGATCATTGGCATAGCTAAAGCGCAAAAATCCTTCGCCTCCAGGGCCAAAATCACTGCCAGGAGTTAAAGCGACACCAGTTTTTTCCAGAATCTGCATTGCCATCTCTAGCGATGGTATCGCTTTCCGATAGCGGAAGAACACGTAGAATGCTCCGCTTGGATCATAGCCTGGGTCCAGCCCATGGTCGCGAAGTGTTTGCAGAAACATATCTCGACGCTGCCGAAATTCCTGCTGATTTCTCTCTAGTGCTCCCCCATCATCCTGCAGCACAGCCAGTGCCACTTCCTGCATCAAGGTATTCGCTGAAATCATCAGGTTTTGGTGCATCCGGATTGCCGTCGGCATCCATTCGTCGGGTAGAATCAAGTATCCCATTCGCCAGCCTGTCATCCCGTAGGATTTTGAAAGACCATGAAGGATCAAGGCATTCTCTGAGAATCGTAAATACGAAAGTGGTGCTGCGTCGTAGCTGAGATCCAGGTAGATTTCATCTGAGATAACTGGCAAGCCCAGCTCTGCAATCGCACGCATGGAAACTTCGTCTAGGACTGTTCCCGTGGGATTCATGGGGGAGTTCAGTAAAATCGCCCTGGTATTTTTCGTGAGGCACTGCTGAACCACTTCTGGCTTCAACTGGAATCCATCTTCAAGATGCAAGGGTACTCTTACTGGGTTTAGCCCTGCCATCAAGATCAGGTTGTCATAACAAGCGTAACCCGGATCGGTGAGTAAGATGTCGCTACCAGGTGGGGCAATCAAACGGAGAGCTAAGAACAGTAGTGGGGAGGTCCCATTCGAGATCAACACCTGCTCAGGTCGTACTGGGGTTTGGTAAAGCCGGGTGTGCCGCTGAGCAACAGCCTCACGCAACTCCGCAATCCCGCAGGTATTGGTGTAACCAAGGTGTTGATTAGCAACCTGTTGGAGACGCCGACCAACCACCGGAGGTGGTGAAACGTCCGGCTCTCCGAATTCTAGATGGAGAATGCTGTGTCCCTGTTTTTCCAGTTCCTGGGCGCGTCCAAAGACCTCCATCGCCAGAAAACTAGTAATCGAATCAAGATGATTCGGTAAGGACATGAGTAAATCTCTTGGGGTGTAACTTGAGAGAGCTTACAGAACTCCGAGGATCGCGTTCACGACTCGGTAACTCCTGGCAGCAGCCTCTTTCAGAAAGGTGGGGAAGTCTTCCATACTCTCTTCTCCAGAAAGATCGCTCAAACTTCGGACGATCATACATCGAACACCGAATTGTTCCGCAACCTGCGCGATAGCTGCGCCTTCCATTTCTATCGCCTGCGCTTGGAATTTTTCGAAGAGTTGCTGGCGGGTTTCCTTACAATTGAGAAAAGTATCTCCTGAGAGGATCCTGCCAAAGCGAGCATCAGGATAAGCTTGCTGGATCTTGGCCTTCAGTTCCTCGTCCAGTCTGAAAGGTGGATTCTCCTTCGGAATTCCCATGGGCAAAGTACCAGCTCGATGCGCAATCAACTCTTGGTCAATGATCGTTCCGTAGTCGTGCTGCCATAATTCCTCTGCAATCACCAGATCCCCAATCTGTAGGCTTGGATCCAAACCACCAGCAACCCCAGAAAAGATCAGTAGTTCACAGCTGAAGTGCTGAATCAGGACAGTCGAGGCCACGGCGGAGTTGACCTTACCAATACCAGATTCAACAAGTGTCAGTTCGTGGGAACCATTCTTCCCTTGAAAATAATCTCTCCCCCCTAATCGAGCCGCAGGCAGTGAGCTTGGAGAGAAATGTCGCAACTCTTCAGGAATTGCGCAGAGGATCCCAATACGCATTCAAATCACTCAGAAATACTTTTCACAAACCCTCGGAAAATCGCGCTTAACACACCAGTCGTAGAATCGCCCACTATGGCAAGATGACAATAACAGGACGATGAGAGACACAAGCAGCGTCTGCCGACCAAGCATCTCTATCCGGTTCAATCTGTTAGAACCAGATGTGAGGAGTGCCAAAGGTCGTTAGTAACAGGATTAACGAAACAAATAGAGCAAGGCCAATCATCAAAAAGCTGACATAATTGTCGGTGCCATGACTCACACCAATCTCACCAGCCTCTCTCTTTTTCAGCAGTTCATTGTCTAACTTCTCACTCAGAGCAATTTCCTTTGCTCGTTCCCGAGCATCGTCTTCAAATTCTTTCTGCAACTCCTGAATGTCTTTTTGGGTCGGGTTCAGCATGAATTCTCCAGAATCAAAGATAAATAAAAGGTAAAACACTCAGTTTCATACCCACAGTTGCTGCAAAAGTCCATCCTCCAGCCCAGGAAGTTTTTGTAGAATGCAAAATTGGTTGTAATTTTCTTGCTTCTGCCCCAATCTCAGAAGGTTTTCCTGACCTATTACTCTCAGGTCTGGCTCACCAAGACTGAATTCAAATCCTCAAAATCATAAATGACGACTCGAACGACAGGCCAGTTGGCCTTTCCCACTGCATTGGTATGTCTTTGGTTATTGATCGGTTTCTTATCAATAGCACCAGCACTCATTAGGGCACAACAAATCTCCAAAACGGAAGATAATCTCCAGCAGCAATCAAGGCTTCAGGAATCTTTCCAGCAGACTCAAATGACGGAGGATGGCATTGCCAGTCAGCTGAATAGTGAACTCAGTCAAGCGCAGCTGGAAACTCAAAGACTGGGACAGCAATTTAGTCTTTATCGATTGCAGGCCTCGACCCTGCGTAACCTTTTGTTAGTTAGCAGTACGACAATTGATGAGTTAAGCCAAGGAATCGCTCGACAACAGCAGGCTCTTCAAGAGCTTGGAACAGCCGCCACTCAAGGGGCCAAGTCCATACAACCTCTGGAAGAACGACAACTTCGTGCACAAGTCCGCCAAGAAGTCTATCAACAACAGGTTAATGAGTTGAAAAACTTGCCTCAGGCCAGTATTCCCAGCTCGCTACTGACACTCGTCGACAAGATCAGCCTGACACAACAAAACAACCAAAAAAATCTCGATCAACTACTTACGATCAAAAAAGAGGAGCTTACTCGTCTACAAGCTTCTCGGGATGAGAACAAAGAATTACTGGAACAACTTCAGAGGCGCCTGGAGGAACGCCGTCAAGAAATGCTCTTTGAAAAGCAGGAGATCTCACTAGCCAAACTTGGGCCGACTGAGATCGCTGCTGAGCTAGAGCGCTTCCTGCGACTTGTGGGTCGCTGGAGTCAACCTGCAGAAATTCAATCCGGCATCCTGGGATTGTGGGAAAGCTATCGATTCTTGCTGATTACCTTCCCATTCCTGTTCGTGATTGGCCTGATCCTTTTGCGAAAAGCCAAACACAACCTCCTAAACTGGCTCAAAGAAACTAATCTGCCGATCTGGCAAAACTGGACCTTACACTTACTGTTACAGTCGCTGATGCCAATCGGCGCAATCAGCCTATTGTGGGCTTGTGAACAGAGCATGATCCTGGCAAACCTGAATCCATTGCTGGTGCTCTTTCGCAACATGCTGCTGCTATGGATTTTCGTATTCTGGTGTATTCGAGCACTGGAGCGATTCGATGACAATAATTTTGTACCCGTTCGTTTGGTGGCACATCGCCTACTCCGCTGGGTGCGCAGTCTAGGTCTGAGCTATTTGTTATTGCAACAGCTGCTGGGTAGCAACAGTATACTGCTGCTCATTGGCAGACTCGTACTCGGTATCGGAGTGCTGATTTTGAGCGTTGATCTGGGACGTCAACTGCGTCGTTGGGTACAGCTTCAAGATCACTGGCCAGCTCTCAGGCAGACTACCTTGGGCCTTATCCTGGGTTCACTCCCAACACTAATTATTGGAGGGGGATTACTTTTAGAACTAGCGGGTTATTCTTACCTCAGTCTCTACTGGTCAGTTTCTTTGAGCAAGACAGGGATTGTCCTATTCTGGGGCTTCCTTTGTTGGAAGTGTCTTCAGGAATGGGATGCCCGTTCGGATGCACAACCCCTTCAAACCGACATACTGGAGGTTGATGTCCAAACCCTGGGACAGCAGTCCACCAATTGGCTGATTGGAAGAATTGCTTGGTTGATTGGAGCAGGCTTGATTGGGTTAGGTCTTCTGCTGGCTTGGGGCGCAGAGAAGGAAGTGCTCCTGCACACTTGGGAGGCGATCCGTCAACCATTGACGGTAGGTGGCCTAGAATTGAGCCTGATCGGCTTTGTCTACGCCTTCTTGATTTTGCTGATCACCCGAGTGTTTGTGCTCCTCTGGCGCTACCTCTTCAAGCAACGACTGATGGCACACAGCCACATCGAAGAGGGTACTCAAGAGTCTGTAGCTACTATTGGAGCCTATGCTGTCTGGGGAATTGGGCTACTATTTGGCTTGGGGGCCTTGGGTGTAAACAGCGCCTCCCTGGCGGTTGCGTTTGGGGCAGTGGGTATCGGCTTGGGTTTTGGATTACAGAATATTTTCAATAATTTTGTCAGTGGGCTTATTCTGCTGTTTGAACGACCGATTCAGGTAGGAAACGTTGTTGAGATCAATGGAATCTGGGGAGTTGTCAAAAAAATCAATGTTCGCTCAACCCTAGTACAGACCTATGATAATGCCTCATTGATCATCCCAAACTCAGAATTCATCAGTCAGACTGTCACAAACTGGTCCTACAAGGATCCACGAGTCCGTCGTACCATCAATATCGGGGTTGCCTATGGAACTGATCCAGAATTGATTCGTAAAGAGATGCTGGCAATGGCCCAACAGCATCCAAAAGTCCTCGCTGTGCCTGCTCCCGTCGTACATTTTGTAGATTTTGGAGACAGCGCTCTAATGTTTCGACTATACTATCATACGACTTTAGATTTCGGGATGATTTCTGAAACGGAAATTCGGCTCCAGATCGATGAGCGGTTCAGAGAATTAGGTATTGTCATTCCGTTTCCTCAACGAGATGTGCACTTCCACGTTGCAGAGTCGACAGAAACTTCACCTGTTGCAAAGCAGATTTCAAATTCCGTCAAGCCACTAGTAGGGATCGGCGAAAGCAAGACGGATGAAAGCAGAATGACCTTGCTACAGCAACTTTGGAAGAGTCGCCCAAAGTAAATCAAATCCAGATGCTCTTCGTACAACCCGGCTTACTACCAGAAGAAACTCAAAAAACAAAAGACAAGCAACAAGAAAAGCCTAGCTCCTCGCGCTATGTTTGTGCTAACTGCCATACTCCAGTTAGTGATGCGAGTTGCCTGCTGGTGATTCAGGGAGACAGCCCCAATCACTACTTTGCGAATCCTGATGGACTGCTCTTTGAGATTCTTACCTTTAGTTGGTGTCAGAACCTACGAGATGGTTCCCCCTCAGTCTGGAAGGACACCTGGTTTGCTGGCTATGCTTGGACGGTTCAGTATTGCTCAGGTTGTCAAATCCACATGGGCTGGCGCTACGATGGTTCCACAGAGCCGACAAGATTCTATGGAATTGTGCGTGAACGACTGATTGAAATGGAGGAGAAGCCGGACTAGCGGATCAATTCACGGAGATATTCCTGCTGACGTGGGGTGGGCGATGTTTCCTGTTGGTTTGCTGATTGAATAGCCTGGCGGTACTCTGGGGAAGCTTGAAATTCATAGTCGAATTTGAGTGGTTTGATACCTTTTTCACTCCAATACTGTCCTTCCTGCTGACCTTGAGAGCGGTTCGCCATTCGTTGTCCAGAACGCGCAAGTTGTTGCATCTGTCCTTGCATCTGCTGCATACGCCCCTGCATCTGTTGTAAATATTGTTCGGTCTGTTGCACAGAAGGCATTGCTACTCCTGGTCCGCTTCCAGAACCGAAACCAGGCCCCTGTCCTTTTCCAGGTTGCTGACCGGGTTGTTGTCCTGGCCCTTGTCCTTCCTGCTGACCAGGCTGGTCCCCGGGCTGATTACCTCCTAACATTTGAGAGGCTTCTTCGGAAGATTGTTGTGCATTTGCAAGCATCTGGGCCAATTCGTCCATTGAGAGTTGACCATTCGCCATTTTCTCCAGCATTTTCTGCATTTGCTCAATCATCTCAGAAATCTGTTGCTGTTGCTGCTGTAAGTCCTGCGGAGTAGGACCTTGACTCATCTGGGAGCTTTGTTGCTGGCGCATCATCTCCTCCAATTGCTCCCTCAACTTGGACTCCTGACGCAGGGCTTCAGCTAGTTGTTGTTGTAGTTGATTGAACTGTTCCATCATTTCAGAATATTTCTCATCATAGTACTGAGAGGTACTCTGCTGAAGCTGTTCCTGTTGCTGCTGAAATGCTGAGAGCATCTGGTTGAGTAGTTCTTGCGCTTCTGCTCGCTTGTTCTCTTGAAGGAGTTGGCGCACTTGTTCCATCAACGAAGAGAGTTCCATTTCCTCAGTTGGCTGATTGGACTGCTCTGGAGGAGTGGGAAGGAATTCTGCCATAGCCTGCTGCTGCTCTAAGAGTTCGGCTAGGCGTTGTTCAAATTCTTCCAGCATTTCCATCACTTCTGACAAGGATTCTGGATTTTCGTCCAACTGAGCGAGCCACTGTTCAAGTTGTTGAAAATCTGCAAAAATATCATCTGCTTGATTTAGTTTGTCTGCAAATTCCTGTTGTTCCAGCAACTCCTTGAGACGATAGCGCATCTGCCGCATTGTATTGTACTCTTCTCCCAGTAGCGCCAGTTGTGCTTCACTTGGGGCTGATTCGGAGACTACAACACTTGGAATCAAGACGAAGGGCAACATCAACAGGAGATGGAATTTCATGAAGGCTCCAAAGTCGGGTTGAACAGAAAATACAGATTTTGGCAGAAATAATTGGAGAGTAACAATGAAACTTCCCAGAAATTCTAAAAATTAGCGAAAATTCGATGATTGATGTGCCTGCTCGCGAAGCCTTTCTCGTCGTTCAAAACCAATTTTGACGTAGGGAATCATGTGGTGGTCTCCTCAGAAAAGCTCTCGTGCTTGGCAGAGTAGCAGGGCATTGTATGAACTTTCTAATTCCATGAACGCAAATCATGCATTCAACTAACTTCTCCCAATTTGGAGGCAAGCTTTTCGATGCAACTGCCAAAAAACTTCAGTTATTGAGAGCAAGTCGCTATTGGCCTGACAGCCCCGCCAAGCTCTGGGGCAGCATTGGGGGAGCTTTTCTGCTGCTTCTGATCATCATGCCTTTTCGTGATTTCCTCAGTTTACTGGTTGTGGTTGGGGCGCTTGCCGGTGCATTAACTCTTTGGAAACCCTGGGAGCACAATTTCTTTAATTCACCCAACCATCTTGACGCTAAGGTGGTTGATCTTAATTCATACCGACAGCGCAAACAACAAGCGGAAGAGCCCACAAACAATACCCCTGGCCTTCAATTGGTTCTGGAAACTAATTTTTTACCCCAAGCAGACCTAGTGAAAGCTCTTTTGGAAGAGCATGGCATCCCAGTAAACTTACTTAACAGACACAATGCCAGCATTCTAGTGCATCCCCTAGGAAGTCAGACTGTCAAAGTTTTGGTTCCTGCATCCGAGCACACCCGCGCCATGCGCCTTCTTGAGCAAAACGCTCCCCATTCGCCCGACAATGGGCCCAATATCGCCTGATCCCAAAAATCCTCCTCATGGAACCTGATCGTCTCATTCATCATTATTGCGCCTATCACCGAGATAGCCGACTAGAATTTGGTTGGGTCCGAGCACTTCAGAAGAACAAACTGGTTGTGCAGCCTGTTTTGGGCCGTGAACAATTTCTGCCAACAAACCGAATTCTTTGGTCCCAACCCAGTCAGCAGATAGCCGAGGGCGGAGCCCTTCAGCAACTCACCCGTATCTTGGAAGAAGCAGAAGGTCTGGCTGCACAAATTGATCTGCCTACCATTCATGACTTGGTCGAACCAGGCGCCGAGCTGACTCTAGATGAGATCGCTCAAGATTTTCTGGAAGAACCAGAAGTGCTGGCTAACCAGGTGGCTCTGTTGCTGGCGTTGCAGAATACGGAAGACTGGTTTCGCCGCAACCGCCAGAACACCTACACACCCTTGACGGAGGAAGAGCACCAACAACTTCATCAAAGACGAGAGCGTGAGCTGGCCCGCCAGCAACGAGAAGCAAATGTTCGTAAGTGGATTGAAGAATTGGAATTGGGTAAATGGCCAAGTCCTGAAGAACAAACTCAAGCCCAGCAAGATTGGCTGGAACAGTTGAGATCCCTACTGTTTTTCGGCAGGGATTCAGGATATTGGAAGGAGTTGGCTCCCTGGATCGGTTTGGGTGCCAGCCACGAGCAAGCCGATGAACAACAACTTCGTCGCTTGCTCCAGAAAGCAGGACAACCGGTTCGTTGGGGGGAACTGCAACTACGCAAGGCTCAGGTCGCTTTGGATTTTCCAGAGGAAGCACTCCAGGCAGCTGACATACTGCAACAAAAAGCCCAGGTCAATTTCTCAAGCCTACCGGAAGAACGCCCTGTCTTTACTGTCGATGCTGCCAAAACCAAGGACTATGATGATGCGATCTCAGTAAAAAGCTGGACAGAACGCAGTATCGAACTCAGTGTTCACATAGCTGATCTCACCCAGCATATTGATCCGGAAGACTCCCTGTTTTCACTGGCAGAACAAAGAATCTCCTCGGTCTACACCGTTGAGGACACTTACCCGATGTTTCCGGAGGTCCTGGCCAATGATTATTTTTCTCTTCGAGCTGGCACTCCCAAAACGGTGATGAGCTTCCATTTGCAATTGTTTCTGGATGGCACTTGCCTGCTTCATGGCATCGAGCATGAGCAAATCGTTGTACAACAGAATCTAACTTACGAGGAAGTTGACTCGTTTGTCGTGCAGCAGGATTCTTTCTGGGGAATGCTGTTCAACTGTTGTGATGCTCAACGCAAGCTGCGGCTCGCAAATGGAGCCTTGGACATAGAGCGCAAGGAGTTTGAGTTAGACATTACAGACCCAGAAAATATTCGTGTGCTCGAACGAGATAGGGAAAGTCCAGCGAACAGTCTCGTGCAGGAATTGGCGATTCTTGTCAATCAACTCGCAGGAGAACAGCTTGAACGAGCTCGCCTACCCGGTATCTTTCGTACTCAGGCGCCTTACGAGATCACGCAAGAACCTGTAGAAGGTGAAAAACTGACGATGGATCATGTTAACATCGAAGGGGCCCGTCTAGCAGTCAATCCAGGTGCTCACTCGGGGCTGGGTTGTTCGGTATACATGCAGGTCACCTCCCCAATTCGACGCTTTGTGGATCTCCTCTGTCAATGGCAACTTCGGCACGCACTACAGCATCAACAAGCACTCTTCAGCGAGCAACAGCTGATGGCTTGGGCGTCTGAAATTGAGTTGCGTCAACGATCCTATGCTCGAACCGAACGAGAAATTGAGCGTTACTGGAAACTGCGCTACGTAGGGCAGCATCTGGGGCACGTCTTTGCGGCACGTGTTCGCCGGGAGTTGAATCAGCGAATTGAAATCGAGTTGGAAGATCTAGGCCTAGTCTGTCAGCTACCGGGTTCTCGTCCCAAGGGCACCCAACTTGGAATTGAGGTCATGCAGGTTGATCCGGAAGGTGGAAATCTATTCGGAGAATTTCGAGACCATCCGGAAGAAGCAAATTCAGGAGAACAATGAAACAAATCTTGATTCCAAAACTGCTGCGTCGTAAGGGACAGGAGAAGCTCACCTGCCTCACCGGCTACGATGCTTTTCACGCCACAATGCTGGAAGAATCCCCAGTCGACATGATCCTCGTTGGAGACACACTGGGATTGATGGTACAGGGGCACGATTCAACGTTACCTGTGACTTTGGAAGAGATCATCTACCACGCTAGGATCGTGACCCGTTGTGCCCCAACCAAACTGGTGATTGCAGATATGCCCTTTGGTAGTCTGCAAGCGGATGTAGCACTCAACGTGGAGCAGTCCATTCGGGTCTTTAAGGACAGTGGAGCCGGTGCTCTCAAGATGGAAGGAGCTACCTCTGAGATTCTGACTACTATTCGACACCTGACTCCGATGGGAGTTCCTGTCTGCGGGCACATCGGTTTTCAGCCCCAGTCGGTCCATTTAAGTGGCTATAAGATTGATGGTAAAACCTTGCCCGATCAGCAGCGACTTATAGAGGAAGCGCAACGTCTGCAAGACGCTGGTTGCTTTGCAATTGTTTTGGAGTGTGTAGTGGATGAGGTTGCTGAGCAAATTACTCGATCTGTGGACATGTTGACCATTGGAATTGGTTCGGGTCCAGGAGTCGATGCTCAAGTGCTGGTGCTGCACGATTTGCTCGGCATGACTAATGGTAGGATGCCCTCCTTTGTTCGCCAGTACGCCCAACTTCGACAGATTGCCTTGGCCGCAGTGAATGAGTGGGTTGATGACGTCCGTAGTTTAGATTACCCCGGTCCGGACGAATCCTATCAGAACCCAAACAAGCAGAGCAAAAGTTCCTAATCAATGCCTGAAAAGGAACTTGCAAAAACGGTTATTTTTCCTTAAAAAGTAAGGTTTTATTTTTCATTCCATCCTTTCTTCGGATGAATCTTGATCCTCTTTCCCTGACCTGATTCAGGCGGGTATCGGCACAACAAGCCATCATCAATCACGGAGACATCATGGCTGTTATCTCAATGCGGCAATTTCTAGAAGCCGGCGTTCACTTCGGACACCAGACCAAGCGCTGGAACCCCAACATGGCTCCCTACATCTATGGAGTCAAGAGTGGCATTCATATCATCGATCTGCGCCAAAGCCTCAAGCAACTCAAAGTGGCCTACGAGTATGCCAAAACCACGGCTTCAGAGGGTCGAAACTTCCTCTTCGTTGGTACCAAGCCCCAGATCCAAAACATCATTCAAGAAGAAGCTGACCGCTGCGGAGCCAATTATATCAACTTCCGCTGGCTCGGTGGGATGCTGACCAACTTCTCTACCGTCAAACAGTCAATCAGCCGATTGAAGGAATTTGAAGAGTTGGCAGGAGAAGACGACACTTACGAAGGCATCATCAAAAAAGAAGCACTCCGTATCCAACGTAAGCGCGAGAAATTGGACCAGTCCCTAGGTGGTGTGAAGACCATGCGTGGACTTCCTGATCTAATCTTCGTTGTGGATTGTCGTAGAGAGCATCTGGCAATTCGGGAAGCCAACAAACTCGGGATTCCCATCATCGCAATTGCCGATACCAACAGTGATCCAAAAGATGTCACTGTCCCGATTCCGGGCAATGATGACTCTCCTAAAGCTGTACGACTCTTCGCCAGCGTGATTGCGACTGGAATACTGGAAGGACGGGCAAGCCGAGCGAGCATTTCTACTGCTGATAGTGGAACACCCGCTGAGATTAGCCAGGCTGCTCCGGCGGCAGCAGAGAGCGAGCCCAAGACAGAGGAAAGTGACTCTGCAGACAACGAAGTGACCGACACCCCTGCCACCCCTGAATAAACGAATCAGCGAAGGAGAAAAAGAATCATGGCTGAGATCACTGCTGCCGCCGTCAAGGAGCTGCGCGAACTGACTGGTGTGCCAATGATGGATTGCAAAAAAGCTCTCGTTGAAACCAACGGAGATATAGAAGCTGCCAAAGATTTTCTGCGTAAGCGTGGGCAAGCCAAGGCGATCAAGAAATCCTCGAGAGAAACCAATGACGGTGCCATCGCAGCTTACGTTAGTGATGATCTAAGAACTGCGAGTCTCGTCAAGCTGTCCTGTGAAACAGACTTTGTTGCCAAGAACGAACGTTTCCAAAATCTACTGCAAACCATCTGTAGTCAGGTGGCTACTCAGGGAGATGTAGAGGTTCCAAGTCAAACTTTGGTTGATGGATCCGGAACCATTCAGGACTTGCTGACCCAAAGTGTCGCTGAGCTCGGGGAAAACATCCAGTTTGCGGAAGCAAAGCGCTTCGAACTGGACGAAGGTGTGATTGGCTCGTACATTCACATGACTGGAAAAATTGGAGTGCTTGTCCCGATCGCAACCAACGGTGCTGCAGATAAAGACCAGTTGACCTCTCTGGCCAGAGACATCGCAATGCACATTGCCGCAACTCCTGCAGAAGCCGTTCTCCCTGAGCAAGTAGACCAATCTGTACTGGACAAGGAAAAGGAAGTTTTCGTTGCACAAGCTCGTGAATCTGGCAAGCCAGACAACATTATTGAAAAAATGGTCAGTGGTCGGATTCAGAAGTTCTTGAAAGAGATCTGCGTCAGTTCCCAACCCTTCGTCAAGGATCCCCAGCGTACTGTTCAGCAGTTGGTAGATGACAAAGCCAAGGAACTGGGAGTGGAACTCCGATTCGACAGCTTTGCCAAATTCAACTTCTGAGGACATTTGCAACCTTCCTATCAGCGAATTCTTCTCAAACTCAGTGGGGAAACTCTTGGAGGAACCAAGGGCTTTGGTTTCGACTATGAGGTGGTTCAAACCATCGCTGAAAACATCTCCAAGGTTCACGATCTCGGAGTTGCGGTAGGAGTCGTGGTAGGGGGTGGAAACATTTTTCGAGGTGCCCGCTCTGCTGAGGGGCATATTGGCCGAGTTACCGGCGATCACATGGGCATGATGGCCACTGTGATCAACAGCATCTGCCTGCAAGAAGTTTTGGAGCAACGTGGGGTCAACACTCGGGTAATGTCTGCCATAGATATCCGCGCTGTAGCTGAACCTTACATCAAGCGTCGGGCTGATCGACACTTAGAGAAGTCGCGAGTGGTCATTTTTGCAGCAGGAACCGGAAACCCGTTCTTCACGACGGACACTGCTGCAGTACTACGGGCATCTGAAATTAATGCCGAGATTGTGATCAAGGCAACCAAAACCGATGGTGTCTATGACAAAGATCCAATGCTCCATGCCGATGCTGTCCGTTATGAACAGCTCGATTATGCTGAGGTCCTCAAACGGAACCTAAAGGTCATGGATTCCACAGCGATTGCCTTCTGCAAAGACAATGATTTGCCAATCATGGTTCTCGATATCAATGCCCCCGACGCTATCCTGAGGGCAGTTTGTGGTGAACCTGTTGGCACCCTGATTAGCTGAGAGATACATCATGCAAGCCGAGACGATCGAAGAAGTTCAAGAGACAGTCCGCCGAAAAATGGATAATACATTGAACAACCTGCGACAGGAGTTTAACAACATTCATGCGGGCCGAGTTACACCAGCTATGCTTGAGAACGAGAAAGTTGACTACTACGGATCTCCAACTCCGATCACACAAGTTGCCTCGGTTTCTGCACCAGAACCTCAACTGCTGATGATCAATCCTTGGGAAAAAAACATGATCAAGGAGATCGAGAGAACACTTCAAGCAGCAAATCTCGGTTTCAGCCTGTCCAATGATGGCAACGTAATCAGAGCGCTGTTGCCTCCCTTCACGGAAGAACGCCGCAAGGAACGAGTCAAACAGACCAAGAAAATTGGTGAAGAAGTCAAAGTAGCCTTACGCAATGTGCGTCGGGAAGGTAACGACACCTTGAAAAAGATGGAAAAAGACAAGCTCATCTCTCAGGATGAAGAGAAGGGCGCCCAGGCAGATATCCAAAAGCTCACGGATGAGCACATCAACCTAGTGAGCGAATTAATGACTGCCAAGGAAAAAGAACTGATGACCATCTGAGTCATACCCTAATCCTCCCTAGGATCCTCTTTTGCTCGCTAGCCTGCTCTATTCCTTGTTGCCTTATCAGATCTTCAAGTCCGTCTTCTTCCGCGGGGGGATGACGTTCTTAACAGCTTATCTGATCATCACCTGGCTGATGCCGATGACAATACAGCTTTTTCGGCGTCGCGGAATCACCTCCGATTTCACAGCAGCTAGCAGACAGACAGGGCCGTACACCGGAGCAACCCCGATTATGGGAGGCGGGGTGTTGATCGTAGGCATCCTAATTTCTTCGCTGCTCTGGACGACTCTGAATCAGTACATCATCGCCCTGCTCCTGATCATGCTTTCCTTCGGGCTGATTGGAGCGCTGGATGATCTGGCAAAAGTCTTTCACAAACGGCGCATCGAGAGAGGGGAAGAAACCCGCAAGAGCTATAGTGATAAGGCTGATGGCATTAGTGGCAAGGGCCGGTTGGTTGCTGAATTTGCAGTGGCTCTGCTAGTTGTCTTAGGGCTGTACTTATACGTCGATATTGATGGACATCTCGTTGTTCCTTTTGTGCCTATCGATGAATGGTACCCGTATCTGCCAAAGTATCTGTTCATTCCCTTCATGCTGCTGGTCATCGTGGGTGGCGCGAATGCGGTCAACTTGACCGATGGGATGGACACCCTGGCCACTGTACCTTTGATGACTTGTACACTCTTCGTAGGAGCTGTGGCCTACATTGGAGGAGACTTAGACTTTGCCACAAAGCTAAAAATTCCTCATCTTTCTCACGATATCAAAGAATTGGCTGTGCTTGCTGCTGCCATCATCAGCGCAGGTTTTGCCTTTCTGAAGTACAACGCACCTCCCGCCCAGATCTACATGGGTGACCTCGGAGCCCTGGCGCTGGGCAGTGTTGTTTCAGCAATGTTCATCTTTGTGAAAGCTGAGTTGTTCCTGCCGATTGTCGGAGGACTGTTTGTTTTCTCTGCTCTCTCAACAATCATTCAGCGAGGATTTTTTCGAGCAATGTTGCGTTTGCGGGGTAGGGATTTTGCGGAAACTTATCGCTTCTTTCTGAAATCTCCCTATCATCATCATCTGCAACAACTTTGGACCTATCATCCGGAAGCTCCCAAAGTGAAGTCAGTCTGGTTGATGATGTTGGAAAAACTTGGAGTGCGCTCTGTTCCAGAAGACAACAAGCTGCTCACTCCTCAAGAAGTCAATAGTCGAGTGGTCTGGCATTTTCATTTGCGCTCCATCTGGCTTTTTGTGATCACTCTGATCCTCTATTTCAAGGTAAGGTAATGACGGATTTGACTGGCAAACGTGCGCTGGTGACCGGGGCTGGACGCGGAATTGGACGTGAAATCGCGCTGGAGTTGGCGCGGGCTGGAGCAAGTGTCGTCATCATCAACCGAAATCCAGAACGCGGCTCCGCTGTTCTCACAGAAATCAAGGAAGCCAATGGAGAAGGTTGGAGTCTTCTAGGAGATGTAGCGGATCGAGAGACCGCTGACAATCTAGCTGAAGAGGCTCTGAAACTTACAGGAGGAATCGATATTCTGGTGAACAATGCGGGTATCACCAAGGATAACCTCTTCATGCGGATGAAGCCAGAAGAGTGGGAGCAGGTACTGGGAGTCAATTTGAATGGTGTCTACTACATCACCCGCAGTCTAATCCGTCATATGGTCAAACAGCGCTTTGGTCGCATCGTCAATATTGGCTCAGTGGTCGGATCCACAGGTAATCCAGGTCAGGTGAACTACAGCACAACCAAGGCCGGATTGATCGGTTTCACAAAGTCATTGGCCAAGGAGCTTGGAGGACGCAACATCACGGTCAATACCATCTCCCCAGGATTCATTGAGACAGACATGACGGAGGAGTTGAACGAGAAACAAAAGGAAGCCATCCTCAGTCAGGTGCCTCTTGGGCGGATGGGAAGTGCTCAGGAAGTTGCTTGGGCGGTACGTTTCTTGGTATCTGATCATGCAGCCTACATCACAGGCACCACACTGCATGTAAATGGTGGACTCTACTAGGACGTCCGCAAAAAAATTGACATTTAAGCCGAATTTGAGGAAACAAACTCGCACTGGTTGCGGGAATTCTCCGTGGCTAGCAGGACCTCCCAAGCAGGAAATGCCTCTGGTCGCCTAATCTTTGGTTTTACACTGGAAAAGGATCACAACATGGATGAAATCGTATCAAAGGTCACGAAGATCATCAGCGAGCAACTTGGCAAAGATGAGTCTGAGATCAATTTAGAATCCCACTTCATTGACGATCTAGACGCAGACTCACTGGACACCGTTGAACTAGTCATGGCGCTGGAAGAAGAATTCGGCATCGACATCCCAGATGACGCCTCCGAAAAAATCACTACCGTCCAGTCAGCTGTCGACTTCATCCGATCTGCTACTGGCTGATCCCCTCTCCCCTTCTCCTATCACACTCTCATGAGCGATCGTCGTCGAATCGTCGTGACCGGTCTTGGTTGCGTCAGTCCACTTGGAAATAGCGTGGCAGAAGCTTGGAGTGCCTGTTCCTCTGGAAAGTCAGGCATCGGTCCAATCACACATTTTGATGCTTCGGAGTTCCGAACTCAAATTGCTGGGGAGGTACGCAACTACCAAGTTCCTGACATTGTCTCTCCCAAGGAAGCTCGTAAGATGGAACTCTTCATTCGCTATGCAGTTGGTGCTGCAGCGGAAGCTCTCCAAGATGCTAATTTGGAGATCACCGAGGAGTTGGAGGAGGAAACTGGTGTCTCAATGGGAGTGGGAATCGGGGGATTGGGTAATATCGAGAGACACACGCTGCTGGTGGAAGAGGGAGGTCCAAAACGGATTTCTCCCTTCTTCATCCCAATGACTCTTGTCAACCTGGCTCCAGGTCAGGTCTCCATGGTTTTCAAGGCTCGTAACTACAATGCTTGTTCAGTTTCGGCCTGTACTTCCTCCAATCATGCGATTGGTACTGCAGCACGTATCATTGAACGCGGAGATGCCAAAATCATGTTGGCAGGAGGCAGTGAATCAGCTGTGACGCCACTGGGGGTCGGAGGTTTTGCGGCGATGCGAGCACTCAGTACACGCAATGATGACCCAGAACGGGCGAGTCGTCCTTACGATCAAGATCGAGATGGCTTTGTTCTTTCGGAGGGAGGAGCAATGCTGATTCTCGAAGATTATGAATTTGCGAAAGCCAGAGGAGCCCGGATCTACTGCGAAATCATTGGGTATGGGGTCAGTTCGGATGCCCATCACATCACTGCGCCATCCATGGAAGGCCCAGCTCGAGCAATGAAGCTAGCCCTCAAGGATGCCAAGTTGAACTCGGAGGATCTAGACTACGTGAACGCTCATGGCACCTCGACTCCAGCAGGCGATCTTAACGAATTGCGAGCGCTCAAGCTGGCGCTTGGAGAAGACACCGCAAAGCAGATTTCCATCAGTTCCACCAAGTCCATGACTGGACATCTCCTGGGAGCTGCAGCGGCAATCGAGGCAGTTTTCTCTGTCAAAGCCATGGAGCAAGGCCTTGTACCTCCTACGATCAATGTCGAAAATCTGGACCCGGAATGTGATCTGGACATCACCCCAAACGTGGCGCGTGAACGTCAGATAGCGCATGTCATGTCGAACGCCTTTGGCTTCGGTGGGACAAATGCCTCGGTCATCTTCCGTAAAATCTAACCCAATCCTTAGCTCATAGAGATCCAGATGGAAGAATTCATCTTTCAATTGAAAAGTAATCGCTTCGTGCGCTACTCCGTACTCGGAGGGTTTATCTTGATTTCTTATGTGGTGACCAACGGAAGCATCCTCTCCACTGCCTTGGTCGGAGCCGGACTGCTGCTGGGAAGGATGAGCTACAACGATGCAGTGGATGATATCGACGTCTGAAAGTTAGCTCTCTCGTCAGTTGTCTGCATCCAGTAGAGGGGTCGGTTCAACTGGCGAAATTTCTCTTGAAGGTCCTGCTGCCACACTTTGAACTGTCTTTGAAATTCCTTTTCTCTTGACTCACCCCAATCCAGGGTTAAGCGCGTCCCGCCCTGCTGAAAAAGAACCTCTCCCCGCCACGGCATCTGTTGCTCTAAGGGGTCCAAAAGACAAACTGGTCGTAACTCACAATGCCGCACCAGTCGTCGACAGAGTTTCCAATCCTCCTCTCCAAATTGCTGAAAATCACTGAAGAGCCAGACTACGCTACCTGGACGCTGAACACGATTGAAGCGTTCCAGCAGCTTTCGTAGTGGTGACGGATCAACGGAAATAAACCCATCTTCCTGCAATCCCAGCAGTTCTTGTTGATAGGCTTCCACCAATTTTCCGAGCATCTGCAGTAGCGCTGGACGATGCTCCTTAGGCGCCACCTCATGATGAGTTCGTGCTCCGGCAAACCAAAGTGCAACCCGATCCTGATTTTTCAGAGCCCGCCAAGCAAGCTGTGCCGCTAGACAAGCAGCCAGGCGAATCTTGAGCTGTCCCTGAGTGGCAAAAAACATGGAGGGGGAACAGTCCAACAAAAGAAAGTTGGGTTGCTCGCGTTCTTCACGGAAGAGTTTAGTG
>WTIF01000209.1:6234-11341 GCA_011522845.1 Deltaproteobacteria bacterium | reverse complement strand
GTTATCAAATAATCTTTATAACAACTAAAGTTTATATCAGAGAGTTTGAATCTAGATAACAGATCCACTGTCTTTGAAGGTAAAGATGGCCAGATGGGAAGAATTGCCCACGGGAGAGACTGTGGGCGGATCGCTGAGAGGAATTTTCAGTTGGCGAGATGATTGCCGAGAATAGCGTCCACTCCTTTCTTCATCAGACCTCTGGAGACAACCATTCGGTGAATTTCCGATGTACCGTCATAAATCCTTAGAACTCGGCAGTCGCGATAAATTCGCTCCAAGGTGAAGTCTTTACAGTATCCCATGGCACCAAAAAGTTGGACAGCCCGGTCCGCAATTTTACCGAGTGTCTCTGCGGAGTTGATTTTGACCATTGAGACTTTTTCACGAGGATCCAATCCTCGATCTATTTCTGAAGCGGCATCCAGAACCAATAGATGAGCGCAATTCAATTCGATCAAACTATCCGCGAGCATCTGCTGGATCATCTGGAACTCTCCAATGGGCTTGCCAAACTGTTCACGCTGATTGGCTCGCTCCGTCATCATATTCATGACCCGACGTCCCATGCCGATGGCTCTGGCCCCAATATGAAAGAGTCGAATCCGCCCGATTGTGGAAAGTAGTAGACTCAAGCCTCTGCCTCTCTCTCCCAATAGATGTTCAGGTCCTAGCTTCACATTTTCGAACTTGATCTCGACATGTGTGGAACCTCGCAGACCCATCATCGGCATGTCTCGGACAACTTCTACTCCTGGCATGGATTTATCGACCAAAAACAAGGAAATCCCGCGAGAGCCTTCCAAATTTTCTGAACGGGCAGAGACCACATAGAAGTCTGAGAACATGCCATCCCCCACGGGGCATTTGTGGGCGTTGAGAATCCAGCCATCTCCGTCAGGTTTTGCAGTTGCCTTGATACCTGCTGAATCAGAACCCGCCCCAGGCTCTGTCATCGCGATAGAACAGGTTCTTTCCCCTTTTACACATGGGAGCAGCCACTGTTGCTGTTGAGCATCGTTACAAGCCAAAAGGACCTCATAAACATTCCCAAAGGCCCTGCGGATAAGCGGATCTGTGGTTTGTCCCATCTCTTGTTCCAAATAAACCATTTGGACTGCATTGAAGCCTCCACCTCCATACTCATTTGGGATATTCATTCCATAGAAGCCCAAGCTTCGAGATTTTTCAAAAATCTCAATGGCAGTTTTGGAATCCAAGACACCCTTAGCCTCCACTTCATCTTCCAGAGGTTGCAGTTCGTTTTTGATAAAATGACGAAGTTTCAGTACTTGAGCATGGGTATTATCGTCTAAGGTGAAGTCCATTCCTATTCCTCAATTAAAGGAGTTTCTAGTTACTGCGTTACCAAGTTGGAATTCGTGCCAATCAAAAATTGAGCGAATTACTGACCCTCTTCGTATTGCCTTATAAATTCTGCGGCTGGCAGATCATAATCTCGCACATGGTGTTCGAACCAAGCCATGTAATCGTATTCAAGAAAATTCCAAAGTTGCATCAAATCTCGCTCTTCATCCCAATTTTTTCTTGCCTCCCTAATAGCTTTCAGCGTTTCTGAGTGTGCGTCCACATGCCTTTTAAAACCAGGACACATGACTCTCTTCATACAAGCCTCTTCTTCATTAAAATGATGGAGGACCTGCCCTTCCAAGCGCTGAAGCCATTCATCAATTTGATCGTCATCACTGTTGGGGAGTACTCTCATGAAATCATTTAAGATCTCAATTTCTTCTCGATGGAGATCATCAATCACTTCAAGTTGCGTGGACGTACAGTGTTTTGGCTTTGAGCTAAGCATCAACATTCTCCAAAAAGATTCTGCTGAAGGTGGTTTCGTTCCAAAAGAAAACCTAGTTGAGCAGAATAATCAAACCAGAGTTTAATTCTCATGCTGGCTTTTTTGGGAAGTAAATTGTCATTGAGTAGAGGCAATCCCTAATCCAGATCTTTACTCAGGGATTGAATCCAAAATAAGCTCAAGATTACCGTCAAACATAATTTATGGTTGCTTTTCGCATCAGCCTCCACTACAACTGCCTGCGGTTGGACCAAATGGAGAATATTTCTTAATGGCCCAACCAATTTACTTCAGCCCGGTTTTTGGAGATGGGAGAGTTCTTCCATCAGGATTCAAGGTCCGGATGATTGCAAATCCTATGATGGGAGAACAAGCATGTCCCGCATTCTGATTTCACTGTTCGTTGGCTTCAGTCTTTTGACCTCTCCGGTATGGGGAGCTTGGCCCGAGAAACCTGTAAAGGTGATTGTTCCGTTCAAGGCAGGTGGCACCTCTGACCAAACAGCACGAGTTTTCCAGGCTGCAATGAAGGAAAACAACCTGCTTTCTCAACCAGTCACAATTGTAAATGTAGGAGGCCATTATTCAATCGGCTCTCGCCAGGTGATGGAGGCGAATCCTGATGGCCATACCTTTCTTTTGATTCATATCGCGTTGATGGGTGGAGAAGGTAGCGGTGCGTTGAACTTCGGCTGGAGAGACTTTGAACCTGTGGCTGCCACCGGTGAATTCTGTCTCTTCCCGATGGTACGCAAAGACTCTGATATAAATTCCGTCCAAGACCTTCTCAGTGCAGCCAAGTCTAAACCTGACTCCCTCATTTTCGGTGCGAATTTAGGGGCGATTAATCATCTTGCCGGAGTCATGTTACAGGAATTGGTACCAGGTGCGAAATTCCGTTTTGTTCAGATTGGAGGTGGAACCGCCAACTACACTGCTTTGACTGGAGCTCAAACCAACGCAACAGTTCTCTCTGGAGCTGAAGTCGTCAAATTCACTAGAATGCCCGACGGCTCTGAGAACCCAGAAGCTCAGATCAAACCGTTGGCTTACACTGGATCTGAGCGATTCGAGCAACTTTCACAACTCCCGACCATGAAGGAGTTGGGCTATGATATGGAGTTCTGCATCAAGTCCTGGTGGTTTGCGCCCAAAGGCACCCCTCAAGAAGCTATTGATGGCTTTGCAAGTGCTCTTCAAGCATCAACTTCAACGGACCGCTATCAAAAATTTCTTGAAAGTAAAGGCTTTGCTAATCTGTTTTTAGGAGGAAACGACCTACAGCAGGACTTGCAGAACACTTGGACTGCAATTCAGCCTGTAGCCAAGCTAGCCGCAAAAAAATAAGTAAAACCCACCATTCTTAATCACAAAACAAGAGTGGTGGGATATTTACGAACAAGAGATATCAACATGAATCTCCTTCAGCGTTTTGAAGTTTGGGTTTCTTTGCTGGTGATTCTCATCTGTGTGATTTTTCTTTGGGAATCATGGGATCTGCCACCCGGGTCTTTTGAACCTTTGGGATCAGGGCCTGTGCCTCAGGCAACTGCATTTGTTGTGATTTTTTGTGCGGGACTCGTGATCTTGAATGCTCTCAAGAAATCAGTCCAACTCTCAGAAAATGAAGAGACTCAAGAAAAGCCATCTGTCCGAGCAGGGCTCATTATTTCTTCAGCGACTGTAGTCTACAGCTTGGTGCTTCACTTTAGGCTGATGCCCTTTGCTTGGATGACAACGCTTTTCCTGATCATCACGATCTGGGGGCTAGAGAAATTCGATCGGAAAAAATTCCTTCCAGCACTGATCACAGCCATCATCATTGGCTTTGCAAGCGAATACCTCTTCACGGAGGTTTTCATCGTCGACCTACCAACCTGACGAGTCGCAATGGATTTGGAACTTTTACTTGTGGCGACTGGTCAGATTTTAAACCCCTGGCCTTTTTTCCTTCTTTTCATTGGAACATCACTAGGAATCTTAGTAGGTGCCATTCCAGGGATGACCGGCGCGATGTTGATTGCGTTAACACTTCCGTTAACCTTCTACATGGACCCCTTCAATGCCATCGTGCTGTTGGTAGCAATGTATGTTGGAGCGATCAGTGGAGGATTGATCACAGCAACGCTACTTAGGATGCCTGGAACCCCTGCTGCTGTGATGACTACCTTTGATGGCTATCCAATGGCTCGGAGTGGCAGGCCGGGACGAGCTTTGGGACTAGGCATTACCGCCTCATTTGTTGGCGGATTAATCGCGTGGATCACGTTAGCTACCATCACTAAGCCCCTCTCTATTTTCGCCACCAAGTTTGGCCCCTTCGAATATTTCACTTTGATCATGATGGCAATGGTCCTGATCGCCTCAGTCAGTGAAGGCTCTTTGGCTAAGGGATTGATTTCAGGGCTACTCGGAATGTTGATCTCCATGCCAGGAGTAGATCCGGCAACCGGAATGCCTCGTCTAACCTTCGATTGGTACATGCTCAATGGGGGACTGAAGCTCTTACCTGTTCTGATTGGGGTCTTTGCAGTCAGCCAGATCATTAAGGACGCTCTGGATATAGGCCAAGTCCCGGAGCGGATAGCGATGAGCAGCAAGGGCATGTTGATGAGTGTCAGGGATTTCATGCAGCAAGGTGTCAACCTTGTTCGCTCGTCCTTGATTGGCACCTGGGTAGGCATCCTACCAGGGATTGGTGCTTCCATTGGCTCTGTGATTGCCTACACTGCCGCCAAGAACATGTCCAAAACTCCAGAAAAATTTGGGACAGGATCTGAAGAAGGCATCGTGGCTTCTGAGGCAGCAAACAACGCTACGGTGGGTGGTGCTCTGATCCCCTTGATCGCCATGGGTATTCCAGGGAGTGTCATTGATGCCATATTAATCGGCGCCCTGATGATTCATTCAATTCAACCTGGACCCACTCTGTTTCTGACAAATGCAGATATTGTCTGGGGAATGATTGCGGCCTGCCTCCTGGCAAATGTGTTGATGTGGTTATTGATGACAAGCTCTGTCAAATACATTGCTGGGCTGATGTATCTACCTAGAAGCTTTGTCCTGCCCATTGTCATGGTGTTCTGTGTGATCGGTTCCTTTGCCCTGAACAACACCATGTTTGATGTCTGGGTGATGCTGATCTTCGGGGTGATGGGCTTCTTGATGGAGTGCGCTAAGATTCCTTTGGGTCCCTTCGTAATCGGGTTTGTCCTGGCCCCACTTGCGGAAGAAAAGCTTCGCAGCGGATTGATGATGACTGCAGGGGATTTTAGTCCGATCTTCACT
>WTIF01000209.1:0-6134 GCA_011522845.1 Deltaproteobacteria bacterium | reverse complement strand
CCACTTCAAAATCTTGAGCAAAGCGTTGCTACCGCTCTGGATCGCTGTCAGCACCTCCAGCAAATCCCACAAGGATCCGAAGTTGCCATTGCTGTCGGGAGCAGAGGCATTGCTCAGATTGATTCGATCGCCAGAACGGTGGTGAGTGGTCTAAAGGGATGGAACCTCAAACCTTTCATTGTCCCAGCCATGGGTAGTCATGGAGGAGGTACAGCCGAAGGGCAGCAGGAAGTACTGAAAAAATTGGGTATTGACGAGGGGAGCATGGGATGCGAAATCCGCTCTTCTATGAGAACGGTAGACTATGGATTGGTCACTGAAGGAATCCATTGTCACCTCGATGCCAATGCTGCTGGGGCTGCAGGGATCGTACTCCTCAATCGAGTCAAAGCTCACACGAGTTTTCCCAGAGAAATTGAAAGTGGGTTGATCAAGCTGATTGCTGTTGGGCTTGGGAAGGCAGAAGGGGCTCGCTCTGTTCACAGAATTGGACCCAAAGGATTACAGGAGATTCTACCAAGACTGGCTGAAAAAGCGATTGCGTCTGCTCCAATCAAGGCAGGGATAGCCCTCATCGAAAATGCAAATCGTGAAATTTGTCATGTTGAACCAGTGGAGCCAGACGCACTTTTTGAAACTGAAAAAAAACTTCTGCAGAAGGCCAAGGGCCTGATGCCCAGCTTACCATTTGATCAGCTTGATGCGTTGATCGTGGAAGAGTTTGGTAAGGAAATTTCTGGTGCTGGGCTGGATCCCCACATTTCAGGTAGAACTGATATTCGAGGTATTGCAAATCCTTCTACGCCCTTCATCCACAAAATTGCTGCTTTGAGGATGACAGAAGCGACCAATCGAAATGGGATGGGGACAGGTATGGTGGATTTCATTCCACAGCCAACCGCCAATAAACTAGATCTCCATTCGATGTACATGAATGCAGTGTCATCCACTGTTCTGGAGAAGGCCTTCTTGCCCATCGTACTTGCCAATGATCAGGAAGTCATTCGGGCTTTAGTTGCCACCTGCTGGCAGCCAGAACTAAGTGCCATTCGGCTAGCCCAGATTCGATCTACACTCCACCTCAATGAAATGCTGCTGACCACACCTCTCTTGAAGGAAGCAACGGAAAAAGGAGCGCTTGATTCCCAACATGTGAAGTCAGAAAAATTTGAATTTGACGAAATGGGCAATCTACTCAACAGAGTCAATTGAAATCTGGACTGATTTTTTCCAAGAGAACCAAAAAAGAATGAAAATCAAAAATTTTTGTACGGCAATATCATTTCTTTTAATACTCAGTTTCTGTATTGGTTGTTCTTTTTTCGCGACCACTTTTGCACCCGAGAAAAAAGCGGAAATTAGCACTACTGAACTAGCGATATCAGCCAAAACCAAGTTTTGGAAAACTCTTCACGGAGGGAAATACGAAGAAATTCCAAATGTATCTTCTCTTCTAAAAGCTGCCTACCTTGAAAATTCCAAAGACCCTGAACTAGCTGCCTACATCGGCTTCCTGCATATTTGGCGTCTTTCTGAAAGATCGCGTCTGAAGCAAATTCCGCCAGAAATTACAGATGACGCAGTCCTCTCTAGGAAATACTTTGGCGAAGCAGTCTCCTTAGATCCTTCTGATGCTCGTTACTTGGGCTTTCATGGCATTCTAATGATGACAGAAGGTACGATACACGATGATCAATATCTAATTCGAAAAGGCTATTATCAAGGATTGGAAGCTATCAATCAGTGGCCCCAATTTAATTTGTTTACTGTCGGATATGTCTTAGGGGGGAATCCCAAAGGTTCAAAAAGGTTTGAAGAAGCAGTTGAGATGATGTGGAGAAATGTAGAGGTGTGTGCCGACAAAGCTGTAGACCGCAATGATCCAAACTTTGAATCCCTACTTCCATTAAGAAGCAGAGAAAAAAGATCTCTTTATTTGCGTGCCTGTTGGAATAGCCAGATTGCCCCATATAATTTTCAGGGCTTCTTTCTGAATTTCGGAGATTTGCTTGTAAAACAAGGGAATGGTGTAGCAGCATTGCACGCTTACTCAATTGCAAAACAGCACAGCGATTTCAACAACTGGCCCTACAAAGAAGTATTGTTGCGGCGAATTGAACAGATGGAAGAAAACAAAGAAAGGTTCCTAAAGGATGATCCAAAACAAGGCGAGTTCAATATTATGTTACGAACCCCCTTCTCCTGCATGGTATGTCACCAGGAGGCGTAATTCAAAGCAATAAAGAACCTCAGGTTATATTTTTGAAATTACAAATATACACATTGGCGATAACAAAATTTAGTCGTTAATTTCTTCAAACCATTAGGGCCAACACATGAGCAGACCAAATCTTTTGATCATTACAACGGATCAGCACCGTGGTGATTGTTATGGATTCGAGGGACGTAAAGTCAAAACACCCCATATCGATCAATTAGCCGCAGAGGGGACACGATTTCAACACTGCATCACCCCAAGCGCGATGTGTCAGCCAGCCCGTGCAAGTATGCTTACGGGCCTCTACCCACTCACCCATGGAGTGGTAGATAATGGAATTGATCTTCCTCCAGAGACAGGAGATGCAGGCTTCGCTGGTCAGCTTGGTCGCAACGGCTACCACACTGCTTTTATTGGCAAAGCGCATTTCTCCTCTTACAACACGTTTTCACCCACAGGCACTCCAGAGTGCCACCAAAGCTCACCAAATTTTGCAGATGACTGGAATGGGCCCTACATGGGATTTGAAGAAGCCCAGTTGCTGGTGTTGGGTCATGAACTAAAAGAGATGGCCAGCGCCCCAAAAGGTCTGCATTACGAAAGATGGCTACGGAGAGATGGTCAAGGTCAGAAAAAACTGGACCTCTATGGAACCAAGCTCCCACCGGATGTTGGGGCCATCCAGACCTGGAACTCAGCAATGCCTGTCGCCTGGCATCATTCCAGTTGGATCGGAGACCGGGTCATCGATTATCTAGGTCGACGTGAAGAGGAAACGCCTTTCTGTCTCTGGGCTTCTTTCTCAGACCCACACATGCCCTTCGACTGCCCAGAACCTTGGTCCCGACTACACCATCCTGAAGAGGTGGATTTGCCCCCCTTCCGAACGAGGGAACTGCAAAAACGTCCCTGGTGGCACAAAGCCTATGTGGAAGATCGCTCCGTCGATCCAGAATTGGATGTGGCCATTTATGACCACGAGCAATCCCTCCATCGTTTGCCAAAGCGCAATGGTCGGGCAAGAAACTACAACGATTCAGAGTTTCAGCTCAGACACACGATCGCCAACTACTACGGTATGATTTCATTGATTGATCACAACGTGGGCAGGATTCTCAACGCACTGGATGAGCAGGGATTAGCAGAGAACACTGTGGTTCTGTTTACCTCAGATCATGGGGATTGGCTGGGTGATCATGGGATGATGCTGAAGGGCCCGATGTTCTATGAAGGACTCCTCAGAGTTGCGATGATCCTTAGGGGGCCAGGAATTCCTGCAGGGCAGATTTCACAAGAACCTGTTTCAAATACTGACATCGCTGCTTCTGCATTGGATTGGGCTGGTGTCAGTCCTGAGCTGGCTCCCCACGGCCAAAGCCTGAAAGCATTGGTTGATCGACCTTCAGCCACTCGAGATTTTGCCTACGGAGAATGGGATCTCAATCCACAAAACTGGGGATTGGACCTCAAATTACGGGTTGTGCGAACAGCTCGGCACAAGATGACCATGGAAATGAACTCCGGGGCTGGGGAACTCTATGACCTACAAGAAGATCCTCATGAAACCACCAACTTGTTTGACCAAGAGCGCAAGTTGAAAAAGGAATTGGAGGATATGATTCGCTCAAGGCCGAATGATCAAATCCGTGAAGCGTTGGTACCTTCTGGACTGCATTGACGGACTGAATGCAGATCCCCAAGTCTCTCTCCAACCGACGCTACAACCAGATCACCCGACAACTGATCGAGTCCATTCAGGCCGGGGAGTATCCTGTCGGGGACAAGCTGCCCCCAGAGAGAGAACTTGCTGAAAAGCTCAACGTCAGTCGAACAACTCTGCGTGAGGCTTTCATTGCTTTGGAGTTGATGCGGTATGTAGACATCCGCATTGGTTCTGGAATTTATGTGTTGCCGGAAGCGGCACGAGTGGTCGAGAACAGTCCAAAGCTGCAACATGACCCAGGTCCTGCAGATCAACTGGAAATCCGCAGATTGATCGAAGGACATTTGGCCTACAAAGCTGCGCTCAATGCGGAGGAAAAGGACATTCAGAAATTGCAGGAGTTGCTTGAGTTGATGGACCAACACAAGCGTGATGCTGCCGAGTTTGAGAAATTTGACCAGCAGTTCCATCTGGTGATTGCCAAGTCTTCCGGAAATGCCCTGGGGCCCAACTTGGTCAAGTGGCTTTGGAACTTGAGAGAAGCAGAAATGTTCTTCAGCTGGTTTTCAAAAACACGCTCTGAGAGCTACCGTCAACGAACCGTTCGCGATCATGAAAAGATCCTGAAAGGCATTTCGATGCGTATGCCGGATGTAGCCATGACAGCCATGCAGCAGCATATCGATGTCATTCGTGAAAGGTTCTTTGATCAAAATATTTGATTTGCCAACTATCAGGGCCCCTCAATCATTGACTACATCGGGCCAATGCATTCCGGACCTAGATCAATTGCCTGCATGGAGGCGTCAAAACTTTTGATGATCATTTGTTGTTTCATTTCTGAATGATCTTGGTCATCCCAAAGGTTGTCAAACTCACCAGGATCCTGATCTAAATCGTAGAGTTCCCCAAGGCCGATTCCATGATACATCACTAGCTTGTAGCGTTCATCCCTGAGCATGGTTGCCCGCGAATGATAGGGTTGATTGAGGGCGTCAAAGAACTCGCTGCGAATATGGGGCTTGTGAAAATCTGGTTTTGCCGAACCTGAGATAATTGGCCAGAGAGATTTCCCCTGCATGTAGTTGGGCTGTTCGATCCCACAGACTTCCAGTAAGGTCGGGGTGATGTCCATCAGTTCCACCAGCGCATCACTTTGCAGATTGCTCTTTACTTGCCCTGGCCATGAAAAAATCAGTGGAACGCGTACCAGCCCATCGAAGAATCGGCATCCTTTTTCGATCAGACCATGATCTCCAAGAGATTCCCCATGATCTGTGGCGTAGATGATCAGTGTATTCTCCAGTTGATTCGTGGCTTCGAGGTAATCCACTAAACGACCGAATTGATCATCGATCAGTTTAATCATTGCATAATAAGCAGCCTTGAGGGTCCAGGCGTCCTTGGCTCCAGGTGATGGCTCCGCTCCCCGAACGCTGTCTGCAGTTGGTGTTCTTGGTAAGATTGGATCACAAATATCCAGATCCTCTGGTCGTCGAACCTTCGATTGGAAGTCGATGGGCTCCAGAATCTTCTGCTGAACTAGATCTGACTCACGAAAGAGCGGATCGGGCATCTTCTTAGGATCAAAGAGATCACGATACTGCTGAGGTGGGTTGAAGGGAGGATGAGGATCATAGACATTGATGCTGAGAAACCAAGGCCCTTGGCGCTTCTCCTGAATGAAATCAATGGCTCGATCGGTTCCCCAGGTGGTTTGGTGAAACTCCGCTGGAATTCCCTGAATGTCTTTCACCAATTCTTTTAGCACTCCCCCTTTTTGGTGGACCCAATCGGCATAGTCATGACCTCCTTGCCAGTCATCACGAGGCGCATGACTCCACTTGAAGAAGCGGTATCCGTCATCGACTCTTGGCTCCACACGTTGGAAAGAACTAGCCAAGTGGAGTTTACCCACCAGGCCGCAATCGTAGCCATGATCACTAAGAATTTTTGATATCAGTGGGTATTGATCTGAATAGGTAAAATTCCCATTTCGCGGGGCTCGTATCGCGTTTGGATAACAACCCGTAAGGAAGCTCGCACGACTGGGAGTACAGATCGGGGACTGGCAATAGTTCTTGGTGAAAGCAGTACCCCGATGAACCAGGCGATCAATGTTTGGTGTGATCACATAAGGATTATTCAAGGCACCAATCGTGTCGTAGCGTTGCTGATCTGTGCAGTACCAGTGGATATTTGGCAAATCTTTTTTCATTTCAAACTGTTGATGGGATTTTGGAAAAATCGAAT
>WTIF01000200.1:1653-2838 GCA_011522845.1 Deltaproteobacteria bacterium | reverse complement strand
CTTATAGCACCAAGCCCGATTTTCTGATTTACGTCTCACCAGTTCATCAGCAAAGTCCAGGAAGTATCCTGCCATTCCCTCTGCACCACAGTTTTCAACAACCCGCAAATTACATAGTCCTTTTTCGTGCATGTCTTTGAACATTTCTAGATAAGGGTCTTGTTCGTTGATCAACAAAGTGTGATCACACATATATTCGAGGTGTTCCTTTAGCTCTTTCAATTCTCCGAAGTCAAAAACGAAGTTATTAGCGTCTAACTCATTGCAAGCAAAGTAAAATTTGAAGCTTCTAGAATAACCGTGGATGAAACGACAATGTCCGTCATGACCGTGCTGTCGGTGAGCACAGGGTAAATTGAAGTATTGTTTGGTGCAGGTGTAACGATATTTGCTCATATTTCCCTGAAAACTCGAAAAAGATGTCTTTGAAAAGATCATCTTCTTCCAAGAACATGCCAAGGCTTAGTTAATCTGAAAGTCCATTAATATGGAGCATCTGAAAATGAAATCTTTTTCAGAGATCTTTTTGTAAGATTCTTCTCATACATCTAGTGGTGAGTCCTTAAGACTCTTATTTTTTCATGAGAGACTTTTGAGCAATTCGTTAAGCTCCATTCTGGATTTGACGATCTTATCTAAAAGTCCAAACTCTAACGCCTCTTCTGCGACCATCCAATTGTCACGATCGATAGCTTGCTTGATCGTTTCGTAGTCTTTGCCCGTTTGCTCACAGTAGATATCAATGATCCGGTCTCTTGTCTTGAGTATTTCACGGGCCTGGATCTGACATTCAGTGGCGCGTCCTTGGTAGCCCATGAGAAGTGGTTGGTGAATCATAATTTTCGCATTGGGAAAGGCAAATCTGCGCCCAGGATTGGCAGCTAAGCTCAGGATTGAACCCATACTTGCAGCGAATCCACCTACAATTGTGGTGACTGGACAGGAGAGAAAACGAAGCATATCAAAAATTGCAAAACCTGAAAAAACCTCACCACCAGGAGAATTGATGAATATTGTTATGGGGGCCTCTGGGTCGTCTTGCTCTAAAAGTACCAGCTGTGTGAGGATTCGCTGAGTCAATTCAGAGGTGACTCCCTGCGAGATTACGAGAGTACGAGCTTGCAGCATCTTCACAGCAAGCCCTTGCATTTCAGCGGACTCTTCTTTTTTATCTTCAGCCATCAT
>WTIF01000200.1:0-1553 GCA_011522845.1 Deltaproteobacteria bacterium | reverse complement strand
AAGTGCTTTGAGAAATCGCTTCTAAGATGCTCCAAAATGACAGGGCTACCTTCTTGTTTACATTCAGAAAGATGTGTAATCACTTGTAGGTAGGGGCCCACTTCACCTTTGGCTATCTCTTCAGCCAAGGGCTCACCAGATTCCTCAAGAAATAATTTAAGTCGGGCTGCTTTCGGTCGATAGAAGCTATCCGAAGGTTCAGAACTTCCACAGCCACTGGTGTTGCTGCTGCGTCCTGCGGCAATAGTAGTACCAATAGGAAGCATCGTGGTCGTCAGAAAGATCCCTAAAAAACTTGTCGGCAGCTCCATCTTCGGGCAGTCACTGGCATGAGTTCTTTGGCCAATACCAAAGAAAACCAACAAGATAGCCAAGGAAATGAGGATCGTTTTCATCAAATTAGGATTCGTTTCAAACGCTCGATGAGGTTAATGATCAGTCCAGAAGAGCAAAATTCTTTCGTAATCTACCGATCTACAATTCTTGCTCTGAAATTTGTTTCTGATCAGATTGATTTTGTTTGACGGCTCCGGCCTGTTCTAACTTGACTTCAAGTTGAGCTGCAAAAGTATGAAAATCAGAGGGACGTATTTTTTCTGCAGGAACGCCTCTGAATTCTTTTCGGAACAGCTCCATCAATGGATTGATGTTACTAGCCAGTAGATTTGGGAACCTAGCACGGTTTTCAAGCAGGAATTGCAATAAATGTTCACAGGATTTGGTGTCGTCCTGTGGCCTGCGAAAGCGTCTTTGAGCGTAAATTAGTAGCCAAAGCAAACCCCATAATACTCCCAAACCCACTAGCAATTGATCAAACATAATCTTCTCCTCTGAATGTTTTCAAACCAGCTTTACAAAATCCTCCGGTTGTTTCCATCCCCAAGATTTAAATTGATCTACCAATTGCTGCCCTTTTTCGCCGCCAATGGCAAGCAGCAGTCGTTTTTTTTTAAATTTCACCCAGGTTTCTTCATTCTCGGGATTGCCAACCCCACTGATTGAGCAACCCATCAACTTTCTTGGTGTGCCGCAATGGATTTTATGATCAATGATTCCTTCCACCGGAACTTCAAATTTCTGAAGCGCCTTCAGCAGGGACTTTGCACTACCTCCACTGCCAACAACCCATAGGTCTCGTCCGTCAAAAATATTCTGCACTTTGCCAAAAGAAATTTTGGCCTCCATATTTACAGTTTGGCGATATCGTGGTTCATAGTTGGAAATGCATTCAGTATTATATCTTTTGTCAACAAGTACAGATGCAACCTTGCCAAGTATGAAACCTTCGATTCTGGCTCGATGAAGAAAATCATAATCTTCAGCCCATGGGCTGTCATAGTATCCCCCCAATTTGTCAAAGACTTCCTTTCGCATACAAAAAGTGGGGTGAGCAATCGGCGATTCTGCAAAAAGAGCGTTATGAACATCTTCTGAGTTGAGAATTCGATTGCTCCATTCCTCATGATGAAGAACCCATTTTGGTATGAATCCACTCTGGACATCTGAAAAATGCCGAAAACAAGAGCCAATCAAACCTACTTCCGAATTTTCAT
>WTIF01000438.1 GCA_011522845.1 Deltaproteobacteria bacterium | reverse complement strand
GCAAGAGCTTATCTGGGTAACTGACTCAAATACTTGTTGGGCAACTATGGGTCAGCTCTGAAATACAGCCAAGATGCGCTTACTCTCAGAAAGACATCATTTGAAAATTTTGCAACCACCAGTGCAGGTAAGCATGGCTAGATTTTGCTTGAGTGTGTTCCTCTTCATGGCGCTGGTAACCTCCAGCTTTGCTCAAGAGGTCACGGGAGAAGGTGTAGGCTCCACGAAAGAGCAGGCGAAGAAAGAGGCCCTGGCAGACCTCTCTCAGAACATCTCGGTTGAGGTGAAATCTGTTCAAACCCAACTTTCCGAACTGATGGGAGAGAACTTCCGCCAGGATGCTAGCAGTATGATTCAACTGGAATCGCGCCTTCCCCTGCTGGGTGCAGAAAGCTTTGTTGTCGAAGATGTTGATTACTATTCCGCACTGGCCAGGCTCTCCGCACAGCAGGCAATCCCACTATACCGAACTCAACTCCAAGAAATTGACCGGGAAATCAAGCAGGCAACTCAGCAACTGAAGCAAGCCACGCAGAACCCAGAGCGGGAAAATCTCCTCCAGATCCTCCTGGAAAAACTTGGGAATTTTAAGCGACATCAAACAGTGTTGTTGGTACTTGGTGATACTGACCTGCCAAAACTAGAGATCACCGAAACAGAGATCAGAAGCCAGTTGCGCAAGGTTCAGAATGAACCCGACTCGCTGGAGCAAGCGGCCAAGATTTTGACCAGGGACATGCAGGACAGAAGAGGAATCTATGTCTATCCTTTTCGCACGGGTAGTTCCCAAGAAGTCACCCCCTTCGCAGCGGCATTGCGAGGTCGCCTGCAACAGCAACTCAGTACGGTTCGCCAGCCAGATCAGGCAAATCTGTGGTTATATGGTAGCTACCTGATCACGGATCAAGGTCTGGAACTCTCGGCTCACCTGACACGTTCAAACAATCAACAAATAGAGCAATCCAGATCACTCTTTCTGCCGAAGAAGGTCTACCAAGATTTGAAGGCCGAACCGTCGCAGATCAGTTTTGAGGAGCAGCTCCAAAATAATCCTGACCTATTGCGCAAGAGGGATTTTCGGGTATCGATCCGGAGCAATAAGGGACACCAAGATTTGATGTTCGAAGAGGGTGAGATCATTGAGATCTATGTGAAAGTCAACAAGCCCGGTTACTTCTACATCGTCGGACATACCCTTGCTGGAGAGGAGCCTTTTTCGTATCTGCTGGAATTGCAGGAAGAAGCCGATCCACCACGGAGCTTTGTTCAATTTGTCAATGCGGATGACGTCAACCGATGGATGAGCCTGGGAGAGTTTGAAATTTACCCACCGCTGGGGTTGGAGCATCTTCAGGTGATTGCTTCAAAAGAAGACTTGGTGCAGCGGTTACCAGAATATCGTTTTGATGAGGGCTCTGAGTTTTACCTAGTCGGCAAAGGGCCAGAAGATGGCTTGGCCAAAACCCGAGCGGCTAAGCGTCCAAAAAAGAAAAAACCTGAAAACTATAGTGCTGAAGCAGTGCTGACCTATACTTCCATGTCAAAGTAAGTCTCAGAGGGAATTTTCCTTATTTTACTCCAAAGGTGTAGCACAAAAACCACCAGAGGCCTGGGCTCCTGAGCCAAAAGCCAGCGGAGGAGGTGCCTGGAAGGGGTCAATCGGGGCACTGAAGAGCAGGTCGAGGAACAGCAGGCCGAACAGTCCAAGCAACAGCACACCGATGGCGTGGGAACGTTTGAGTGTCATCGGCTTCCTCCAATCAGTTGGTTGCGCAGTCGTACTCCAATCATTGAGCCGGCAAAGGCCGCGGCAAACCAGACCCAACCATGCAGGCTGCCGGTCGAGATGCCACTAAAGAAAGCTCCAACATTACAGCCGTAAGCCAGACGGGAGGCATAGCCCATCAGCAGGGCGGCTATTGCTCCAGCGATCCAAAGTCGAGTGGGCAGAGAAACCTGAGTGGCTAACGGTCCCTTCCAGCGAGCAGCAATTCCAGCCCCCAGCAATAAGCCGAAGTCTGTCACTGAGGTGATGTCCAGCAGCAGGCTCTGCGTCAAGCGTTCTGCGTTGCCAGCACCACTCCAGAAGGCAAAGCCCGCTAAATCCATCCCCGACCAATGTGCCAGCTTAGCGCCCCAGAGTCCTAGCCCATAGACCACTCCCCAGGGTTGTCCAGCCACCAGCAGGTTGAGTACAGCCAGCCCTGCGAGGAACCCAGCTGCCAACAAGAATTTACGCGGCAGAGTACGATCGTTCGAAGGCATCCATTGTCGGAACCACCAGGCGAGTCCTGCAAGCAATCCCAAGGTCAAGAGGATCGCTCCGGATGTTCCTAGCCAATCACTCAGTGCTATCGGCTCCAGTTGTCCCAAGGCATGCCACTCTGGCAGATGCAGAGTACCAAGAAAACTCCCAGCAATGAAAAAAGGTAAGGCCCAGAGACCCATCAAGTTGCCACTACCAGCATTAACCAAAGTACCAGAACCACAACCCAGCACGACCTGCATCGCGATCCCAAAGACAAAGGCTCCGAAGATCATCGCCACTCCTACCGGAGCAGTAGCTCCGATCAATTCACCCGCTGCGATGTCCAAGAGCAGCAGGCTGGGCAAAGCTGCCAGCCCAATGGCCAGCAGTTGCGCCTGAATACCGTGGGTGTTTTGCTCCAAGATCGCTCTTCGCCAGGGACCAGCAAAGCCAAAGCCCAGGCCTTCCAAGGTAATGCCAAAGCCTAGCCCGATAGCCAGCAGGATTCCTTGTCGTATTCCAGCATAGATGGCCAACAGCAGAATCAGCAGGACCATCCCCAAACTCAGCAAGATTCGAAGTCGTCGTTGTCCTGCAGGATTCGCAGGTTCAGCAGTGGTTGCTGTTGTGGAACTCATCAGAATCGTCAGCTCAGAAAGTGTTCGTAAACCACTGCTTGGTATTGAGCCAAGCCCACTTCAAACGCCCTGGTACGTTGTCCATTGGCAGACCAGCAGCAGACCACTCAACCATTGACTCTGGGTAGAGCTTGACACCTTCCTGCCCGACCACTTCGCTCAGCACGAACCAGTTGGTTGCTGCCCAGTGCCCGGTATTGCAGAAGGAGACAGTCACTTCCGCTTGATCCAAGCCATTTTGCTGTACCAGTGTCTGCAGTCGTTCTGGGGCTTCCAACAGAGGTCCTCCGGAGCGAAACCACTGCTTGTTGTCAAAGTCATCTGCTCCAGAAATTGTTCCTGGCTTTGCTGCGGCACCGTGCCACTTTTCTCCAAGAAAGAACGCTTCTGGGCGAGCGTCGAGTAACTTGGTGTTCGAGCGATTGAGTTGCTGTTCCACATCATTGGTTGAAGCTAGCCAGTCAGCTTGAATCATAGCTGGATAACTGCTGGGACTCACTTTTGTTACTTCTTTGGAAATGGGTAATCCTGCCTGTTTCCACGCAGTGAATCCACCATCCACCACTGCCAATTGCCGAAGGCCGGCTGTCTTCAGTGTCCAGTAAACCCGAGCTGCTGCGCCGAAGTCACTGTAGGAATCGCCTTTGTGTAGGACTACCGTCGGGGTGTCTGCTGTCAGACCGAGGCCTTGAACGAGGGTGGTTAATTGGCTTTGAGAAAGGAATTTACCAGGATTCTCAGCAGGCCCCCGCCAATTTCCATAGGGTGAAGAGAGTGCACCAGGGATATGACCGGCATTGTAGGAACTATCTGGATCAGGTGCATTTGGCGGACGGATATCAATGATGGTGACAGCTTCTGAGTGAGCTTGAAGTATTTGATTTAACTCATTGGCTGAAAGCAACGGCTTCCAGCCGGAGACTGAATTGGCAAAAGCGAAGCTACTAGCTAGAACCAGTAGTAAAGTAGAGAAAAGGGAGCGTATGTTCATGTTAGTTCTCAGTGAAAAAATCAAAAATAGACCAATTGATTATGGAAAAGTTATGTATGATTTGAAGGTAGATAGCCATTAGCCTTCAATACCCCTAAGAAGCCCGCTGAGACTGAATTTCCCTGACGCATTGATAGAGATTTTCTAACTTGGAGTCATGAATTTGAGCTTTGCGAAGGTACTGAATCGTTTGCTTCAGGTACTCAACACATGGACCCCGTTTTCCTTTGGCTTCCAGAATTCGTTTTCCTTTGGCTTCCACCTGCATTGTGGGACAGACGTATTTGGGATGATCCAGTCTGACGACGAAGGCAATCGCTTCCAAGCTCCCTATCTCTGATTCAACACGAACCCATTGTGGTTCATAGGCCTCTGTGATCATCTCCCTTTCCCAAATTTGGACCAGTTGGGTGTCTTTCAACTCCGGAGGAATCCGCAATGCCCGACCAATACAGGACCCACCAGGTTCAAGTCCGAGGACTAATCCTGGGAACTCCTTGGTTCCTCGATGCTCCGTACTCCAAAGACAAAAATTCCGATGGAATCCTTGAATTGTCGCCAGAATTGATTGATCAAAGGAAATTTCTGGATTCCACATCAAAGATCCGTAGGCAAAAATCCAGATTTCCTGGTCAGGAGGTCGCTGATTCAGGATGCTTTGGAGAGAAAAATTCACTGGAGTCACCACAAGAATTTATGAATAAGATAGGTTTTTCAGCATTGTCGATCAGGTGTCGTTTGAGCAAAATTTCTACTTTTGAAGGATACCTTAACTCCTGCTGAGTTGTCACTTTCATTGGCTGAAAAAAACTTTGCAGGAGTCTCCTTTTCGAGTGTTCAGTTGAACTTGGATACGAGCCACTGCTTGGTAGAAATCCAAGCCCACTGCAGACGATTCGGAACATTATCCATGGGAAGATTGGCAGTAGACCATTCGACTAATGATTCGGGATATAGCTTAACATTCGGCTTGCCGGCAATTTCACTGAGCACAAACCAGTTGGTTGCCGCCCAATGTCCTGTATTGCAGAAAGAAACAGTGATTTCAGCCTGTCCTAGCTTGTTCTCTTGAACAAGACTCTGTAGTCGTTCTGGAGACTCCAACAATGGTCCACCGGAGCGGAACCAGCGCTCGTTGTCAAAGGCCACAGCCCCAGCGATCGTTCCAGGTTTGCTGGCAGCTGGATGCCAGCTGAAGCCTTCAAAAAAGTCATCTGGTCGTGCATCTAGCAGTTGAACTTCCGGTTTGTTGAGTTGTGCTTCCACCTCGGTAGCTTGGGCCAGCCAGTTCAGTTGGATTGTGGCTGGAAAGTCACTCGGCAGTGGAGTCTCCAACTCTGTGGAAATAGGCAGCCCTGCTTGCTTCCAAGCCTGAAAGCCTCCATTCAAAATCGCCAACTGGGTTAGTCCAGCAGTCTTCAAAGACCAGTAGACTCTGGCTGCTGCACCGAAATCGCTGTAGGAATCACCACGGTGAACAACCACCACTGGGGTATCGATGTCAGCACCAATGGCCTGAACCAGCCAAGTCAGTTTGTCTTGGGTAACAAACTTGCCTGGATTGTCAGGCTGCCCACGCCAAGTTGCATAAGGGGAAGACACAGCACCGGGGATGTGCCCAGCGTTGTAAGATGCTTCTGGATCTTTGGAATCCAAGGCTCGGATGTCAACGACAGTTGCAGCAAAGGGGTCGTCTTCAAGAAGCTCATGGAGTTCGGTGACAGAGAGTAGTGGTTTCCACTCAGACAAATCATTGGCATGGGTCAAACCAGTCATTAAAGTGAGCAGTCCGGCTAGCAACAGAAGCAGTTTCATCGGTTTTCTCCTGAAGAGAAGTTGGCAAAACAGGGCAAAACGATGGCCCAGGGCATCAGTAAATTCCGAGAGACTTTCCCTTGCGGGCAGGGTTCTCGGTCAAGGAAAACTATGGGCGCGGAGCGTTCTGAAGAGGAACCTGTGGGCAGCTCTAGAGCAAACGCGCTCGCAAAAAATTCAGTGAATAATCAGGGTCGGAAAACGAATCGGAAATGTGTGAACAGGTTGTTCAGCAACAATAGGCAGGGCAGCAACAGCAGGAAGCAGCAGAGGCAACGACGGCAGTAGTCAGGGAAGTCTGGGAAAGGCTCGAACGCCTGGATTGGAACAGCGGTATATGGAGTAGAGAGTTCATCTTTCTATCTGATTTGAAAAAGTTTTTGGAGAAATTGGCGCTGGGGCCAGGGATGCGGCTAGGCCGCTGCGAAGAGGACCTGTATCAACAACAGGTCAAACGACAACAACAGCAACAATCGGCTGGGGTACCGAATCGAATGTCTTTGCGTGAGAAAGGCATTGCTGTTGTCTAAGAAGAAGGAGTTTAAAAAATTAGAAATTAAATTTTTTCGGAGGCCGAGCACAAAGGCAAGCATTTTTTACTGGTCCAAAAACAATGAAAGCTATTCGGACTTAGATTTCAGCTTTTCTGACCAATCTTTCTCCGATGTTGAGAATGGTTTGATCTTCTGCTGACTATTGTTGAAGATTGAAAGAAATCTAATCTGCATTCTCAACTACACATCTTTGGAGGACACATGCCTTACGATGCTGCTGATAACCGTTACGAATCTGCCCACTATCGCCGCTGTGGGAAATCAGGACTACACTTGCCTGAGGTGTCCCTAGGGCTCTGGTACAATTTTGGTGGAGTCGATCCGCTGGAAAATATGCGAGAGATGCTCCGACGTTCTTTTGATCTGGGGATTACGCACTTTGATCTTGCCAACAATTATGGTCCCCCTCCCGGTTCGGCTGAAACTAATTTTGGGCGGATCTTTGCCGAGGATTTCAAGCCCTATCGTGATGAATTGGTGATTTCCAGTAAGGCTGGTTACTACATGTGGCCTGGGCCCTACGGAGAATGGGGCTCTCGCAAGTACCTGGTGGCAAGCTGCGACCAGAGCCTCAAACGGATGGGACTCGACTATGTAGACATTTTTTATAGCCATCGGCCTGACCCGAATACCCCCTTGGAAGAGACGATGGGAGCGCTGGACTACATCGTTCGTAGTGGACGAGCGCTCTATGCTGGCATCTCGACCTACTCCCCAGAGCAGACACGCGAAGCTTCACGACTCCTGAGAGAATTGGGAACCCCCTGTTTAATTCATCAGCCACGCTACAACATGTTTGATCGTTGGATCGAAGATGGCCTGCTTGATGTACTCAAGGACGAAGGGATTGGCTGTATTGCGTTCTCACCGCTTTGTCAGGGGATTCTCACCAACAAGTACCTGTCTGAAGACTGGAGTGGAACTCGCGCCGACAAACTGAAGAGTGCTTTCCACTGGGGTGATGAAGTGACTCAGAAGCGCCTTGCTCGGGTACGTGAGCTACAGAAGATGGCTGATGAACGTGGACAGACGATGGCTCAGCTCGCGATTGCCTGGGTATTGCGTCAGCCACAGATGACCTCGGCACTGATTGGTGCCAGCAAGGTCTCACAAATCGAAGACGCTGTGGGTGCACTCAGCAACCAGCGGCTCAGTGAAGAGGAGCTATCCAGAATCGAAACGATTCTCGGTTAGTTTGTTGAACGGAGGTACTACGAGGTACCTCCTCTTTCTCAATGAAGTTGGCAGCAAGGACTGTCAACGCTTCTGAGGGAGTAGCTATGGGAGAAGCATTGCCAACGCTAAAAGATTGGGAAGAACTGGCACGCAAGGAACTGAAGGGTCGGGAGGTGTCGGAGTTGGACTGGCACACAGCTGAGGGCATCCGGCTGAAGCCGCTCTACACCGCAGCGGATCTGGAAGAGCTGGAGATGGCCAACACGCTACCCGGCTTTTTCCCCTTTCTGCGGGGCCCCAAAGCGACGATGTATGCTGGTCGGCCTTGGACCATTCGGCAATATGCAGGCTTCTCGACGGCTGAAGAATCAAATGCCTTCTATCGTAAGAATCTAGCTGCTGGACAAAAAGGACTGAGCGTAGCTTTCGACCTGGCAACCCACCGGGGCTATGACTCTGATCATCCACGGGTCGTCGGTGATGTAGGCAAGGCAGGGGTGGCGATCGACTCTGTCGAAGATATGAAGATCCTTTTCGACCAGATCCCGTTGGATGAGATGTCAGTCTCGATGACCATGAACGGGGCGGTGTTGCCTGTGTTAGCAGCCTATGTCGTTGCTGCAGAAGAGCAGGGAGTTTCTCAGGAACAGCTAAGCGGAACCATTCAGAATGACATCCTTAAGGAGTTCATGGTTCGCAACACCTATATCTACCCTCCAACTCCCTCAATGCGGATCATTGGTGATATCATCGCCTACACCAGTGAGCACATGCCCCGCTACAATTCGATCAGCATCAGTGGCTATCACATCCAGGAAGCTGGCGCGACGGCTGTACAGGAACTGGCCTTCACACTTGGAGATGGCCTGGAGTACGTGCGTTCTGCGCTGCAACGTGGAATGCCCATCGACCAGTTTGCGCCGCGCCTCTCCTTCTTCTTTGGCATCGGGATGAACTTCTTCATGGAGATCGCTAAGCTACGGGCTGCCCGTTTCCTGTGGGCTGAACTGCTTAAGCCTTTCGCTCCCCAAAAACCCCAGTCAATGATGTTGCGTACCCACTGTCAGACCTCTGGCTGGAGCCTGACCGAGCAGGATCCCTTCAACAACATCGTACGGACTACGATTGAAGCAATGGCAGCCACCTTGGGTGGAACACAGTCACTGCACACCAACTCCTTCGATGAAGCCCTGGGATTACCGACAGAAACTTCGGCCCGGATTGCTCGTAACACCCAGCTGATTCTTCAGGAAGAAGCGGGCATTCCCAACATTGTTGACCCTTTTGGTGGTTCCTACTTCATGGAATCACTGACAAATGCACTCATCCAGGAAGCTCGGCAAACATTGCAGGAAGTCGAGGAACTTGGAGGTATGACCAAGGCGGTTGCCTCTGGGATGCCCAAGCAACGAATTGAAGAAGCAGCGGCTCGTCGGCAGGCTCGGATCGACCAGGGCAAGGAGGTCATTGTGGGTGTGAACAAGTACCGCTTGGAGCAGGAAGAACGGGTCGAAGTGCGTGACATCGACAACTCCGCAGTAAGAGAGGCGCAGATCTACAGGTTGAACCAAGTCCGACAGAATCGGGATAACACGGCTGTGGAGGGAATCCTGAAGCACTTGCGCGAAGCGGCTGTCAGCGGTCAGGGTAACCTGTTGGCGCTTTCGATTGAAGCGATCCGTGTACGAGCCACGGTTGGTGAAATTTCAGATGCAATGGAACAGGCCTGGGGACGTTACAACGCTCCGATTCGTTCGATTGCTGGGGTTTATGGGAGTGAATATGCTGAAGATTCTGACTTTGCAGACGTGCGGGAGGAGATCAATCAATTTGCAGTAGATGAAGGTCGTCGACCAAGAATCATGGTGGCCAAGATGGGTCAGGATGGTCACGATCGTGGAGCAAAGGTGATCTCTACTGCCTTTGCTGACCTAGGTTTTGATGTGGATATCGGGCCACTGTTTCAGACTCCGGAAGAAGTTGTTCGTCAAGCCATCGAAAATGATGTCCATGTGATTGGCATCTCCAGCCAGGCAGCTGGACACAAGACACTTGTACAGCAATTGATGCAGGTGTTGCTTACAGAGAAGGTGGATGACATGGTCGTAGTGGTTGGGGGCGTCATTCCTCCGCAGGATTATGAGTACCTTTACCAGCAAGGGGTGGCCTGCATCTTTGGACCAGGCACCAAGATTCCACAGGCTGCTCATGAGGTCTTGAGCGCTGTCCGTGAAAAGACCAAGGTCGCTGCGTGAGAATCTCTGACTGATACAGATGATGTTTCGCCAAAGTAAACAAAACTTAACCGGATATGTTTGAGATTCAATAATGGGAACAATCATCTTAGAGGCACAGGTAGAACCAACTCGGCGGATGGAAGTTCACTTGCCTGAAACTATGCCTGTAGGAACAAGAGTCCGTGTGACTATTGAGCCCTTGCATCCCCTCGATTGGGAACTAACGGAAGAGGAGCAACAAGTTTGGGAGGATTTTCCTCAATTTCGTAGAGATCATCCCTTCCGATTGCATCCCGATGAGAACTCGAAGTGAATTTTCTTCTTGATACCAACATTATCAATTATCTTCTACGAGGGAACGGAACGGTTCGAGAGCGATTTGATACTGCGGCTGGTGGATTTTTGTTGAGCCCTGTTGTTGATTTCGAGATTCGACGTTATCTGCTGCTCAAACAGGCCACCCGCAACCTCCGACAATACGAGGCTTTGGTCGAATCATGGGTCAAGTTAGAGTTGAACCACTCTGACTGGGAACAAGCTGCGGTTTGGTGGGCTGAACTACACAAAAAAGGGTACTCGATTGCTGACGCTGACTTATTAATTGCCGTTCATGCCTTTGCAAATCAGGCGACACTGGTTACCAAGAACCTAAGACACTTTGAATACTTGGATCTGATTCTGATCGATTGGACTGTCTAACTACTGCTCACCTGACTCAACGCTCCAAATCTATTTCTTCGAACAAATCCTGAGTTCATGAAGATCCCCTCCCTTTCTGCAATTCGTAATGGTGATCGTCGCGCAATAGCCAAGGCGATCACCCTATTGGAGAGCACACACCCAGAAAAACTTGATCAGGGCCAAGCACTGTTGGAAGAACTGCTGCCGGAGACCGGCAAGTCCCTGCGTATCGGTATCACAGGGGTTCCAGGTGTGGGTAAGAGCACCTTCATTGAAGCCTTTGGGATGCGACTGATCGAAGTGGGACATCGGGTCGCTGTACTGGCTGTGGATCCAAGTAGTCCAATCACGGGTGGAAGCATCCTGGGCGATAAGACGCGGATGCAACAATTGTCCTCACACCCACAGGCATTTGTACGTCCTTCACCCTCGTCCGGAGTGCTGGGTGGAGTCACTCGTAGAACCCGGGAGACGATGTTGCTCTGTGAAGCAGCGGGCTACGACGTGATTATTGTTGAGACGGTAGGAGTTGGGCAGTCAGAGACCATGGTTGCTTCAATGACTGACCTCTTCTTGGTACTGATGCTACCCAATGCTGGAGATGAGCTGCAGGGAATCAAGAAGGGAATTCTGGAATTGGCGGATCTGATCGTGATCAACAAGGCTGATGGTGATCAGAAAACCTTGGCTCAACGAGCTGTTCGAGAGTATCGAAACGCTCTCCATTTGCTCAAGCCGACTCGGGCTTCATGGCAGGCAAAGGTGCTTCAGTGCAGTGCCCTGGAACAAACGGGACTGGTTGAGCTGTGGGAGACGATGCAAGACTTTCAAGAGATGCTACAGGCCTCGGGGGAGTGGGAAGAGCATCGAAGTCATCAGGCTGTGCGCTGGATGTGGACTCTGATTGATGAAGAGTTGCGCCAAAGTTTTCGAAAGCATCCCCAGATCCAAGCTGATATTCCTAGAGTTGAGAAGGCCATTCGTCAAGGGAAGCAACTGCCAACTCGGGCTGCTCGATCTTTATTGGAAGTTTGGTTCAACACCCAAGATAAATAGTCCAGTCGTCATCAAACCTTACTGTTGGGATTGCTGATCAAGAATCGCTTGGTGGATTTTTCTGCTACAAGCGAGGTACTACTTG
>WTIF01000064.1 GCA_011522845.1 Deltaproteobacteria bacterium | reverse complement strand
GTCGTTATACCATCCTGAATCTGTTTTTGAAATGTTATATATACAATTAAAGTAGGTACCATGATGATTGTTAACGCTGCAAACAGAGCACTCCAGTCATTCTCATAGAATTGCTTGAACAGCATGAAAGCCAGACCTTGAGAGAGCATGTACTTACTCTCATCACTGATCAATACCAGTGGCAAAATATACTGGTTCCACATCCCCAAAAAGTTGAAAATACCCATGCTGATCAATCCAGGAGAAGCCATTGGTAGCATCACCTTGAAGAACACCTGATATGGGTTCGCACCATCCATGATTGCCGATTCTTCTATTTCAGTCGGGAGAGTCTTGAAGAAGCCTGTCAGAAAAAAAATTGTGAAGGGAAGAGAATAAGCGATGTAAACTAGAATCAATCCATGGAAGGTGTTGAGCATCTTTAATTGATTTACCAAGTTAAAGAGCGGAACTAAGGCCAGGAACACTGGAAAGAGCATTCCAGAAAGAAACATGTAGAAGAGGAAACGCCGCCCAACAAATTCAAATCGTGCCAAAACATAAGCTGCCATCGCAGAGATAATTAATGTCAGCAGCAGAGCAGGGACAACCACAATCAGAGTATTCAATAGATAGTCTCCTACATGAGCTTTGGTCCAGGCTCTCGCGAAGTTATCCCACTGCAATTCCACGGGTGGGGCCCATGGGCTGAAGAATAATTCCTGATCGGTCTTGAACGAACTATAGATCATCCAGATCATCGGAAAGATCACGGTTACTGCCCAACCAATCAGAACCGTTTGCGTGGATACCGCAGACCAGCGGCTCACTTGGTACATGCGAACTCCTACCTAGAATTCAATCGTCTCTCGACGCGTCACACGGAAAATCAGTAATGTCAGTACGATGACTATGATGAAGTAAACCATCGCAATACTGGTTGCATATCCAAAACGACTGTGTAGGAAAGCGTGTTCGTACAAGAGCGTTGCCAGTACATCAGTCGAACGATCAGGTCCTCCCTGCGTCATCGTGAAGGTAATACCAAACATATCCATCGCAATCACAGTGATGAAAACGAGGGAGGATCGGGTGTTTTCCCAAAGCAAGGGAAATGTGATTCGGAAAAAGGTTGATCCTCTACCAGCGCCATCCAGGGCTGCCGCTTCATAAAGTGATTTTGGGATAGAGAGCATGCCCGCCATGAAAATCACCATAAAGAATCCTGCCGACTGCCAAACCGTTACGGCGACAATCGACCAGAGAGCTGTATCTGGATCCCCCAGCCAAATCGGTGGATTCTCAATGCCAACTGCTTTGAGCAATGAGCTAAAAATGCCGATGGTTGGATGATAAACGAAACTCCAGAGAATCCCGATTGCCACCACAGACATCACTTGTGGAAAGAAGAAAGTAACCCGATAAAAATTACTGAACCGGACCTTCTGAGAAATCATGAAGGCCATGAACAAAGCAAAACCAAGAGTAATGATTGGTAAAAAAACAAGATAAATCAAATTGTTGGAGAGTGCATTCCAGAATTGATCATCACCAAGCATTTTTTCAAAGTTGTCGAGACCCACAAATCTCGGAGACTTTCGGAGACCTTTCCATTTTGTGAAGGCCACATACATTGCCTGCGCGTAAGGGTAAATGACGAAAAGGCTGTATAGAATGAGGGCAGGAGCCAGGAATGGAATGATAATCCTGTACTTGTGGCGGCGCATACCAAAGTTTGATGGAACTGAGGGAGCAGGGGGCTTACAATTTAAGAAGCCCCGTGGGTAGATTCAAAAAGGTTTTAAATCTACCCCTGGAAGGTAGGAAGCCTTTACAATTAGGCTCGTTTAAATTTGACGATATCAGGATCTTCACGAACTTCGTCGGAAGCCTCTTGGACTCTCTCGATGAATTCCTCTGCACTTGCACGACCTGTCAACAAAGCACCCATGCTATCCTTGACTTCGCTATAGATGTCAGAATACCAACCTGGGAAAGATGGTCTGTCTAGGATGTTTGGCCCTGCATTCTCCACTGCGGTGAGTGCAGAAGTCATCGCAGAACTCAAATCCACACCCTCTGCTCCACCGACCACAGGCATAATCGAACCAACATTCTGGGCAAACCACTTTGCAGATTCCTTGCTCAGCAAGCAGCGTAAAAACTCCATACCGGCAACTGGATTTTTTCCATTGGAAAAGACCATGAATGGCTCACCGGAACTCGCGTCAATCCAGCTAAATTTGGAAGCATCGTCAGAAGGTACTGGCTTAATGACCATATCGAATCCACCTGGGGTGATGCTGCGCATTTCATTTTCCAGCCAGGTTCCGCAAGGAATAAAGGCCGCTTTCTTCTGCAGCCACTCAGCCTGAGATTCTGTATGGGTCAGTCCAGGCGTACCCTCCATAATGTAGCCGTTGTCATGCAAGGCCTTCATCATGTTCAGTGCTTGTAGCATCGCAGGATGCTCCCAAGCTCCTGGAACCAAGTTATCAACATCTTTCCAAATCTGTGGCCCACCAATTTTGGAGACCATTGGCTCTAAGAGACCAAAGAGCATGTATTGAGGATACTTTCCTTGGTAAGTCCAAGGTGCAATGCCTGAAGACTTGATCGTGTCGCAAAGTGAAAGCATACCGTCCCAAGTGGTCGGGTAATTCCAGCCCTTCTCATCGAAGAGAGACTTGCTATGCCACACTCCAAAGACTGTAAAAGCAATGTTCACGTAGCGCTGTACGCCGTCAAAAAGACCAGAGGTTTGTGACCCAGGAAACAAGGTCTCACCAAATGTTTTGCCAGGAGTATCTAGAGCTGGTGCTGACATCAGGGGCCCCAGGTCCATGATCTCACCTTCACCAACCAGTGCTCCAGTGTCC
>WTIF01000323.1:9278-11501 GCA_011522845.1 Deltaproteobacteria bacterium | reverse complement strand
CAGAAGTAGTCTGGATCTAGATCGACCAAAGAAACTGGAGCGGGCATCGAGGCGTCTCCTACTCAGGGCGAAAGCAAGTTGGGTGGGGCACAAAATCGAGGTGTAGCGAACGTAGGTATATCCGGTTCCCACTCACGGGGGAAAATTGCTATGGGCCGAAGGCTGCGACAGTGTGGGTTATTTTTGGCGGGGGAGAGATATCTTCCAAGGCGAAACCAACAAAGTTGTCTCGCGCGAAGTGCTGCCAGTGAAGCAACCGGAATTTAAAGTCTTTGGAAGAAATGTTGGTGATCGAATGACGGCCATGGCCCAGAGGGATACGGGGGTGGCTTTGCACCACTCCCGCAGAGACTGAATGAGAGTTTTTCTAGTGCTTTGGTTTATTATTCGTGTTGGGTGATTACACTAGGAAAATTTACTAATGCTGCATCAGAAACAGGAGTGAAGGTGCCGGTTTCGACTTTAACGCCAGCATCAATTCGCTTCTGAGTCAGTTCTTCATCAGCCTGGAATTTCTTGAGATGTTCCATGGATTCAAAGTGTAGGACACCATGCAGTTTGGTTTCGTCATCGGCTTGAGGTCCTACGCAGATCATGGTCATTCCGTATTCCTTCATTTTTCCACCACTTTCTTTGACCATATCTTTCCAGACTTGGAAACCTTTTGTGATTTCAATCGTAGTAAAAACGAGCATGGGTGCCTTTCAGTAGATAGTTCGTTAGGTTAACTGTCGCCCAGCCGAAGAGTGTTCTGGACCTAATTTAAATGTTTGGTGGGGCAGTAGGTGGGGCAGTAAAAAGTGCTAAACAGAAACTGGCTGGGAAAGCTTTGAATTGGATGGTTTTTTTCGTGGCGGGGTCGACGGGGCTCGAACCCGCGACCTCTGGCGTGACAGGCCAGCGTTCTGACCAACTGAACTACGACCCCGAAACGGAAGGGAGCTTTTTTCATTGGGAGTGGTGGGCGCTACAAGGATCGAACTTGTGACCTACGGTTTGTAAGACCGTCGCTCTCCCAGCTGAGCTAAGCGCCCAACGAAAAAGAAGAAGAATATGATCTGTTTTTTCGGAGTGCAAGCTTTTTCTATGCTTTAGCAGATCGGAACGATACCAAGGATGAAGCAATAAAACAGACAACCCCAAAGCTAATAAAGATGTCAGCAAAATTGTTGACAAAAAAACTAACCTCAAACCAACGGAAGTGGAAAAAGTCCGTAACGTGCCCGAACCAACCTCTATCTACAAGATTGCCCATCGCTCCAGGTAAAATCCATGTTAGTCCTTGCTTGGTCCATTCATCCAGCTCAAGCCAATAGCGCAGTTGATAAAAGATCATCCCAGCAATTGCCAGGACGGAAATTCCAATGAGCAAAGGGAGCCGAATCGAATCATCTAAATCGGAGAGAAAACTAAAACTGACTCCACGATTTTGCACATGTGTCAGGTCAATCAAATTAGGGATTAACGTCGTCAATTCATACAGGGGGACGTTTGCTCTGATCCAAATTTTGGAGACGAGATCGATTGCAAGCAAAACGGCAATGATGACCGCGGAATGCCAAAGTCTCATCAGGCATTCCCCATCCAGGAGAGGTCTGTGATTTTTGATAGGGGGTAGGCTTTCTGTTCTCGATTATGTAAATCTCGTATTACGACTTCATCTCTGTTGAGTTCGTCTGGAAAACAAAACATGGCGAAAGCTACTCCGAGATTATTGGCCTGTTGCAGGGCCTTTTGCATTTTCAATTGTCCGAATTGTGCCTGAACTCTGAGTCCAGCATCTCTGAGTTGGTGGGCAATGCGCATTGCAATTTCATCATGTTGGGAATCGAGAGCAAAGATCACCAGATCCAGTTCTTGTTTCAATTCAGGGAGTTTTTTGGTTTCCTCCAAAATCTCCAGAATGACAACATCTCCAAAACCAAAGCCAACTGCTGGAATAGCTGGCCCGCCAAAGGCAGAGAGGAGGGAGTCGTAGCGACCTCCACCACTGATCGCACGGGAAGATTTGGTGGGAGTGTTGACCTCAAAGACCGTCCCAGTGTAGTAGGACAAACCTCTGACAATCGAGATGTCGAACTGTAGGTAGGTTCCCAATCCCATTTTCTGAAACTGGTCCAAGATGTTTTTCAGTTCGTTGAGGACATCCTGATTTTCCAGTCGTTCAGCCACAGCTTTAAAATCAGGTAATTCAAGGAATTGGATCAGTTGAGCAGCCTGATT
>WTIF01000323.1:0-9178 GCA_011522845.1 Deltaproteobacteria bacterium | reverse complement strand
ATGATGTCCAGATTCCATTGGTAGTGCTCGCGTTTCCTACCTCGGGTCATCCTTTCGTAGCGGAAGCATTGTGGGATTGAGAACCAGCGTACTGGGTAACTGAGAGATTTTTGCTTCTGTAAGATCATTCTTGCCAAAGATGGAGTCATCTCTGGGCGTAGGCTCAACCTGCGAGCGCTGTTGTCTTCGAAGTTGTACAGTTGCTGGCTAATCTCGTCCCCTGCTTTCCTAATGTACAAGGCTTCGTGCTCTAAAACACACGCATCGTATTCTTCAAATCCAGCTTGCTGTGCAGACTTGCGCCATGAGTTGAAAAGCCAATTGCGGAGTCGTAATTGTGGAGGGTAAAAATCTCGAGTACCTTTGACTGGTTGGAGATCAATCATGCTCAGTTAATCAATGAGGGAAAGCGTATTCGGAAATCTTCTGAAAATCTTGCCAAGCTTCGTGCATTGCTTTTGGATTTCTGAGTAAGTAGGATGGGTGGAAAGTTGGCAGGATATTCCAATCACGATATTTTTTTAGGCCTCCTCGAGATTTTGTGATTCCAGGGCTGCCAGGAAGGAGGGCTTGAGTGGGGACATTGCCGAGGGTGACGACTAACTTGGGGTTTACCAACTCTATCTGGCGTTCAAGAATCCCGATGCAATGGGCAATTTCATCTGGTGTAGGATTTCTGTTATTCGGAGGTCGGCACTTCACAACATTAGTTACATAAACGTCTTCGCGATCTAAACCAATCACATCAATCATTCGATCCAAAAGTTTGCCGGCTTTTCCCACAAAAGGAAGACCCAGCCTGTCTTCATCAGCTCCAGGTCCCTCCCCCACAAACATTAATAAGCTGCCAGCATTACCAGAACCAAAAACGAATTGATTTCTCGTGGGCCCTAGTGCGCATCGTTGACATTCTGAGTTTTGCTTGCAGAGATCAGAGAGTGTCTCGCCTTTGAATTGGCTTCGATGATCAATTTGAAACATCTGAGTCGATTCTGGTTCTCTGAAGACAGGTACTTTCGAAGAAGGTGGGCAAGAATCTATATCTTGGGTGTTGGTTATTTCTTCATTCGCTTGGGCGCAAGAAATCGCTAGTTTTTGTTTCAGATTTTGTAAACTGACAGCATTTTTTTCTGATACACTGAGTTCCGCAAAATTTAGTTCTTTTCCTGAATCACCGGCATTGTGGGGTACCAGTTCGTACAACCCATCGATCAGTTCACACAGTTCAACTTTAGGGAGTGATTCCTGGTTCAGGTAGTGACAATCTTTTTTCTGCAGCCACTTCAACTGATTTTCTAGATAGAGTAATAGGGTTGGGTAATCCACAGAATAAGCTTTTGAGGTAAGAAATTAGTCAAGACGTCCGCAGTCGACTAAGGGCACTATTTTTCAAATTAAACGGTTCCATAAACATTATTATCATGACATGTCCATGGGGCTTTGCAAGAAATGAATCTAAAGGATGTAACGACTAAGGTCTTGATTTTTCAGTAAACTTGAAACTCTGCCTTGGATATATTCAGGAGTAATTTTTATCGTTTGACCGCTCAATTTAGGTGCTTCAAAGCTGACTTCTTCGAGTAATTGCTCCATAATCGTATGAAGCCTTCGGGCACCAATATTTTCAGATTCTGCATTGATCACGAAGGCAATCCTTGCGATTTCGCGAATGGAATCGTCCGAAAATTCAAGTTCAACCTCTTCAGTTTGCATCAGCATTGTGTATTGCTTGATCAAAGCGTTTCGAGGTTCTGTGAGTATTTTTACAAAATCTTCCTCGCTCAGTGCCTTCAGTTCCACACGAATGGGAAATCTACCTTGTAGTTCGGGGATCAAGTCTGATGGTTTTGCCAGGTGAAAAGCCCCAGCAGCAATGAACAAAATATGTTCAGTACGAACAGGGCCATATTTCGTATTGATGGTGGAACCTTCAACAATAGGTAGCAGATCTCTTTGAACCCCTTCACGGGAGACATCAGGTCCTTGAGTAGCTCCTCTGCGACTAGCGACTTTGTCAATTTCATCAAGAAAAACAATGCCGGTTTGTTCCACCCTTGATACCGCCTCTCTTGAAACCTCATCCATATCAATCAATTTGCTAACTTCTTCTTGCTGGAGGATCGTTTTGGCTTCAGCAATTTTGGTTTTTCTGCGTTTTTTTCGCTTGGGCATCAAATTCGAGAGCATATCTCGGATGTTCATGTCCATATTGTCGTTCATCGAAACGGGCATGAATTCAAGCATTGGAGCGTTCCCACGCTCCGCAACTTCCAGATCAATTTGTTTTTCATCCAGCAAACCATCTCGAAGTTTTTGGCGAAATTTCTCCCTCGTTCCCTGATTTCCTGGTAAGCCCTGCCCGTCTTTTTGAGGATTCGGTAACAAAAGGTCCAGTAAGCGATCCTCGGCAAGCAATGCAGCTTCTTCGGTTTTTCGATGCATGTGCTCTTGCTTTACCATGCCGATGGCTGCCTCAGTTAGATCTCGAATCATTGACTCAACATCTCTGCCTACATAGCCAACCTCGGTGAATTTTGAAGCTTCAACTTTTAGAAAAGGAGCATTGACGAGCTTAGCAATCCTTCTAGCTATCTCAGTCTTTCCAACGCCAGTTGCACCAATCATGATGATATTCTTAGGTAGAATTTCGTCCTTAATATCTTCAGGAAGTTGCATTCTACGCCATCGGTTTCGAAGGGCTACCGCAACAGCTTTTTTAGCATCAGATTGGCCGATGATGTAAGAATCAAGGGCTTGAACGATTTCGTGAGGTGTCTGATTGTGCTCAGGCAGTTGAATTTCCATGAAAACTTTTGGGCTTAGTGATTAGATCTCAATTTCTTCAAATTGTATTTGGCTATTGGTGTAGATGCAAATGTCTGCAGCAATCTGCATGGATTTCTCTGTGATTTCCCGTGCCCCAATTTCTGTATCGATTAGCGCCCTTGCTGCAGATAGTGCATACATTCCTCCTGAGCCAATTCCGATCAATCCATCGTCCGGTTCGATTACGTCTCCATTCCCTGAAATGATCAGAGAGGCCTCTTCACTACAAACTGCGAGCAAAGCTTCTAGACTGCGAAGCATCTTGTTCGTACGCCACTCCTTCGCCAATTCGACGGCAGATCGTATGAGGCGCCCATTATATTGTTCCAACTTTTCATCAAATTTTTCAAAAAGCGTAAAAGCGTCAGCGGTCGAGCCTGCAAATCCTGCGATGACTTTGCCATCAAAGGTTCTGCGGATTTTTCTGGCTGATGCCTTGGTTACAGTATTTCCCATCGAAACTTGGCCATCTCCAGCCATCACGACACGATTGTTTTTCCGAACAGAAATTATGGTGGTCATAAATTTATTTTAAAGAATTACCAAAAAACGGACTAATTTGATTCATAATAAAACTCACGGAAGTATTGCCAGCCTGTCCAAAGAGTCACACCTGTGGCAAACCAGAGTAAGATGATACCAATCTCGTGGCAGGGAAGCCACAATGTTGGATAGTGAATCATCAGAAATCCCACGGCAAACATCTGGGAAAAAGTTTTTAATTTCCCTCCAGAGTTTGCTGAGATGACTCTTCCTTCGGCCGCTGCGACTGCCCTGAGCCCTGTAATGGAAAGCTCTCTCATCAAGATCAAAGTTACCAATGCACCTGGTGCTCGATCCACCTCGACGAGGGCGATCATGAGTGAAGCTAACAAAATTTTATCAGCTACTGGATCAAGGAGTTTTCCTAAACGACTGGTGTTGTTTTGGTATCGAGCAAGAACTCCGTCCCAATAGTCTGTCAGGCAAGCAAAGACGTATAGAACCCAAGTTGCGAGAAGGATCAGGTGGTCTTCTTGATAGAAAAAGATCAATCCATACAAGATTGGGACAACAAAAATTCTGAGCAGAGTCAGTTGATTAGGCGTCACCCAGCGCGAGAAGAACGATAATAATTTGGATGACATCCTACTTGCTGTCTATGTTTAGATTAGGTTATATTGCGAAGTTAATCTTAAAATTTATTCTATTCGATCAGTCATGTCTATCCTCAATTCAGGTTAGACTATCTCAGTGAAGTTTTTTGTAGATCATTTTGAAAGCTTAGGAATCAGCGTGGAAGTTGGAGTTTTGGGTTGGAGTTATAAGAAAACTTCAGTTGAGTTGAGGGACAAAATTGCCCTATCAACTGTTGAGCAGGCCGAACTTGCTGATCGACTGAAAAAATCTATTCCGATCGATGAATTAACGATTCTATCGACCTGCAATCGTACAGAATTTTATTTCTCGGCAAGAGAAATCAAATCGATTTCCAGTGAATTATTGAAATTTTTGGTAAATCGCTGGGACTTAGAAGAATTAAATGCTCAAGCCTATCAAATACAGGGTATTGAGACTGCTCGGCATTTATTCAGAGTAGCTTCTAGCCTCGATTCGATGGTCTTGGGTGAACCGCAAATACTAGGTCAACTCAAAGAAGCATTCCAAAGGTATCGAGACCTTGGATGGATTGGTGGAAGATTCAATTGTCTTTTTCCCAGTGCCTTTCATACTGCAAAAAGAGTTCGAACAGAAACAGGGATTTCAAGTTATGCTGTTTCCATAAGCTTCGCGGCTGTAGAGCTTGCCAAAAGAATTTTTAGCGATTTGAGTCAGCAGCGTGTTCTGATAATCGGCGCCGGAGAAATGGCAGAATTGGCTCTCCAAAATCTGAAGAATCAAGGTGTTGTAGATGTGATGGTAACGAACCGAACCTATACAAATGCTGAAAATTTGGCTGAGAAATTCGCAGGTAAAGTCATTCCAATTGAACAGCTTGAGAAACGGTTGTGTGAAGCCGACATCATTATCTCTTCCACAGGAGCAAGGCACTTTGTATTAACTCAGTCGATGGTTCGGAAATGCCTCAAAAACCGCAGAGGAAGAGCCATGTTTTTCATTGACATTGCGGTACCAAGAGACATAGAGCCAGAAATAAACGATCTGCCCGGAGCATACTGTTACGATATTGACGACTTACAGAATGTTGTTCAGAGAAACCAAGAAGAAAGGATAAGACAAGCCGAACAAGCTGATAAAATTTTAGAAGATGAAATTGCTAGGGTCCGAGATTGGTTTTTGACTAGATCTGCTGTCCCCACGATTCGTAAAATCCGCAACGAATTTCAACATATTGGTCAGGCAGAATTAGAAAAAACTCTCCTCCGCTTATCACATCTGAGCGATAAAGACAGAGACTTGGTAACCAGTCTCGTTCATAGAATTACGCAAAAAATCCTTCACAAGCCCACGATTAATATGAAAGCCTTGTCAAAAGAAGAAGACAGGTCGCTGCAGCTTCAAGTTTTGTTAGATGTTTTTTCCGAAAAGGAAGGCAATAACAGAAGCTTGGATCAGAAAAAACCGGATCTGAAGTTGGTGCGAGGAGCAAAATTCTAATGAAATTACGTATTGCCACTAGAGAAAGTAGATTAGCTCTTTGGCAAGCAAACTGGGTCCGCGAAAAGATTTTGGCAAAATTCCCTAAGCTCGATGTCCAACTGGTTCCAATGACAACCGAGGGAGATCAACGGCTCGATCGGTCACTAGCCGATATTGGGGGAAAGGGACTTTTCATCAAAGAGCTGGAGCAAGCTTTATTGGATCATAGAGCAGATCTTGCTGTTCATAGCATGAAAGATTTAACCACGGAGTTTCCACCGTCCCTGGAACTTTCAGTGATTACAGAGAGGGATGACCCAAATGATGCGTTGGTTTCCAACAAGTTTTCTGACCTCAATAAGCTCCCTGATGGGGCTGTGATCGGGACAAGTTCATTGAGAAGAAAGTCTCAACTGGCCCATTTTTACCCAAATTTAATGATCAAGAATTTACGGGGAAACTTGGATACACGGCTGAGAAAACTTGATGATGGGGAATATGACGCGATTATCCTCGCTGTCGCGGGGTTAAAGCGATTAGGTCTTAAAGAAAGAATCGCTCAAGTAATCCCTCACTCTGTGATGCTCCCAGCTATTGCACAAGGAGCTATTGGCATAGAAACACGCTTTGGCGATCAAGATACGCTTCAATGGATACAGCACCTGAAGCATGCGATGACAGAGAGAGAATTGAGATGTGAACGCACAGTCCTCTCGGGCTTAAGTGGCAATTGCCATGTTCCCATCTCAGGATTTTGCTTTGAAAAACGAGGAAAACTACATCTTGAGGCCAGAATCGGCGATCCTGATGGCACAGAATTGTTAGTGGCTCAGCAAACTGGTTTACTCGATGAACCAGAAAAGCTTGGTAAGGAGGTAACGAATCAATTAATCAAACAAGGAGCTGCGAAGATACTTGAAGAATTCAGAAGTTAACCGTGGACTTGCCTCTCAACATATCTGCCCTTCAAGATTTTACCCTTCAAAATTTCGCCAAAAGAAATTGTCTTTCAGGTGAAGGTACCTGTCTGACGTTCAAAAAATTTTGGGATGTCGTTGACACCAAAAGTAAAGAATTCCCTCTTCAAAACCCCAAAACTCCAATCGTAATTTTCGCGGAAAATTCAATTTTCACTCTCATCAATTTCTTTGCTATTTGGAAAGCAGGTGGAGTCGTTGTTCCGCTGAATCCAAAACTTTCCCACTCTCAGAAAGATAAGATTTTAGAGCAAATTCGTCCGTGGGGAATAATTCACTTCAAAGAAAATCAGACAGCTTCGTTCGAAAATCCAATTTACCCCCCCAATGAGGTAGATCTTTTGATAGCAACCTCTGGCAGTACAGGAAACCCAAAGTTGGTTGCGCTCTCTGTTGGTAATTTTATATGGAGTGCTAAAGGATCGTCTGAAAATATCCCTGTTGATCCAGATGATAAATGGTTGATCAACTTACCATTATTTCATGTGGGGGGAATGTCCATTATTTTCAGGACGATGCTTGCAGGCGCAACCGCTATCATTTCTCCTAAAAACATAAATGCAGATTTCATTGATCAGAACAAAATTACACATTTTTCGTTAGTTTCCACTCAACTTGATCGCTTTATTCAAGCTGACTTTCCTTTGAAAAAAGGGACGAAAGCAATCCTCTTAGGTGGATCAAAAATTCCTCAGTTCCTTATTCAAAAATCTATGGAATTGAATCTGCCGATTCATACCAGTTACGGCTGCTCAGAAATGGCTTCTCAGGTTTGCACGACAGCTAAAGGAGCGACCCAAAGCGAACTGATGACAGCTGGGACGGTATTGAGTGGCCACCGGGTAAAATTTGATCAAAAAAGGAGGATTCAACTCAATGGAAAAACAAGGTTTCTTGGATATTGGCAGGATTTCAAACTCCAGAAGCCGTTTGATGAGGATGGGTGGTTTACCTCCAATGATCTAGGCGAGTTCGACAAGAATGGATTTTTGCAAGTCATTGGGAGGTTAGACCGCATGTTTATTTCAGGTGGGGAAAATATTCACCCTGAACTGATTGAGCAGGCTTTGATCAATATTGATGGTATCTTGAACGCAGTAGTTATTGATATGCCCAGTAAAACTTATGGATCTCGTCCGGTGGCTTTTTTGCAAAGACAAAAAGACTATAACGACGCAGGCCTGAGAACGCTACTGAGTAAAAACCTGATGCCTTTCCAGATTCCGGATGTTTTTCTTGATTGGCCTTCACTGGAATCTTCTCTGAAACCTAGTCTGGGGCAGTTTAGGCAATTAGCCCAGAATAAAATCTCCATATGCAACTGAAATGCTGAGAAAAATATTACTTTCTTCAATCCTTTTGGTTTTACTACCTTTCACGATCTGGTGTTCAGAAAGGGCTGGTCGGCCTGTTCAGTTACAACTGGTCAATTTCAGTGGTGTGGCATTGGGCTATCACATCTCAGATTCGATATATCTTGGATACACCTATGTCTCCTCGATGGATCTGTCATTGGAACCCCAGAATCCTAGAGCGCTTTATGGGCAGGATTATGTTGAAAAAGTAGATGTAGAAGAGGATCAAGACCAAACATTTGAATTACGAATTAGTCCTTTTGACAGCGGGTTGTATTTTTCAATTGGAGGATTATCAACAGGAAGAAAATATCAAAAAGTCACATTTGAAAAAAGAAATCGTGTTCTCCCTAACGATACTCAACTTCCAAGCACCAAAATTTTTGTTGTAACTGAGGTGGAGCCTTGGAGTGGACTGGGCATAGGATTGGGGTATACAGCTATTTGGGATTTTGGCCTTTCGATTGGGCTTGGACTGATTTTTTCTCCTGTTCAATTGGAGCCTGATGTGAGCGTAACGGCTGATCCTGATATTTCCGCTGCAGATAAACAATCTCTGATAGAGCGAGTTGAGAAAGACTTCGGGAAGCCGAATCCTTCTCTCGGTTATTTAGCTATTGGATACAACTTTTAGAAATCAGCCATGAAGTTATCGTTAGTTCTCCTTTTAGGCTTTTTTGTTCTACTCGGTTGTACTCGGTCGGATAACTTTCGGATTCGGGCATTGGCACCCATGCAAGAACAATCCAGTGCTGATAATCTTGTGTCCGCTGAAAAAAGTGGTGGAGCGATAACCTCATCCGGGATTAGAACAACTGGTAGATCTTATTCTATAGTGTTCAGTGGGCTTTCAGTCGGTTTTACAGAGATCAGCACAGACCGTTCTATTCGCAGCAAGGCGGGCAATGATGTCGTTTTGGATGAGTTTTTTACCACGAATGCAAAGTATAATGAACTGGGAGTAATGTTTGGTGATGAACTAACCTTAACGTTGGGGGTTGGTGGGCTTGTATCTGGTTCTGCTGAAATAAAACTGGATTACGGATCATCTCTGAATGCAGCAGTTAATGAAGAAATCATCAGATCAACTAGCCCATCAGGGAATTCCGCTTTTTTTACTTTTGGCTATGACCTGCAACCCTTTGAAATACTTGCAGGTTGGCGATGGAATAATTTTAAAGCCAGTTTAAAATCTTCCAACACCAGTCTTGAAACTCTAGCAAATGCGGGAAAGTTAAGTTACTCGCCAAAATCTTTTTCCAGACAGACTACCCAAGTAACGGCGGGTTTAGGCATTTCTTTCTAAATTAATGGCGCTTGTCTTGGATCTGGGTTGGAATAAAAAACTAATATTGTTTGGGATTAAAAAGTTCATTTTCTTAACCGGAGTGACTGCTAAAATTAGTTGGGTTGGAAAAGAGATTGTTGATGAGATGATTG
>WTIF01000447.1 GCA_011522845.1 Deltaproteobacteria bacterium | reverse complement strand
ATATCAGATACTCAGCCATAAGGTATTGAAACCAGTTTAATTTTTTTTGAATTCTACAGAGGGGTTTCTTTCGTAAATTGTAAAAACTAAAATATAAAAATCAGATGTTACTCTCCTCCCTGAGATTATCTGTTGTGACTAGTATGTGAAACTTTTGGATTGATCTTGAGATAATTATTAAATGCACTGGGGTGCATTTTTGCTTAAGAAAAGACTAAATTCTACTGGACTTCTTGATCTTAATAGAATTTTGCTGTGTCTTCCCAACTGAATGCTATTCGGCCCTCAATACTAGCCAGCTCTAATATGAAGGGTTCAGAACCCAGATTGACCCCTGTTGCCGGTTTGTTTAATTTTGGAAAACTCAGTTTGTAGACTTCAACCCAACGATCTAATTCTTTCAAATACTTACCTAGAAGCAATCTTTCTTTATCTGTGTTTTTTAGTTTTTGAATCCTTGTTGGGACCACTTTATCTCCATCGTCATCATAAAGCCTTGCTTGCCAGATAGAATCTTTTTTACCGAAGTCAGTTTTTTCGTTACTTCCGGAATAAATCATCAAAAGAAATTCAAATTGATTAGCAAATTGTTGTTTTTGATCGAGTGAAAATTCGAGACTGGCAGCTTCATCCAAATGATAAGAACTTTGGATAGAATTTATTAAAAATTCTCGATACTCTTCGCTGCGAAATAATCCAGCAGCAATCATTTTCGTATTGTAATCTTGGTAAATTTCATCTTTTCGATAAGTATCAGCCAATATTTTCTGTAATTGAGTTGGGGTCTCCTCCACATGTTCATAAATCGGGTGAATGGCCCAGTTGTCTGTTGTACTACAACCAAAACAGATCATGGGAGCAGCTAGGTAAATAACTACCCGTGTCTTGAAGGTTTTCATTGTGGGGTTGCTCCACCATGTTTTTGAATGAAATGCCCAAGTTTATCTTGCTTTGTCATCAGATACTTTACGTTGTTGGGGTGCTGCCCTTTTTCGAGCGGAACTCTTTCAACGATTTCCAAGCCATGCCCCTCAATTCCTACGATTTTTCGGGGGTTATTAGTCATCAGCCGCATTCTTCGGATGCCAAGTAAACTGAGCATTCGAGCCCCCAATCCGTAGTCACGAAGGTCGTCTTTAAAACCTAAGTGATGGTTGGCTTCCACAGTATCCATTCCCTCCTCCTGAAGGCGATAGGCTCTTATTTTATTGAGTAAACCGATGCCTCTTCCTTCCTGCGGCAAGTACAGAATGACACCTTTACCCTCAGCCTCCACCATTTCCATAGCACTTTGCAGTTGGGGGCCACAGTCACACCTTTGAGACCCAAACACATCACCTGTTAAGCATTGTGAATGAACTCTTACCAACACTGCATCATCCTCAGACCATTTTCCTTTTACCAAGGCAACATAGTCTTTGTTGTCTACTTCACTGTAGAATCCAACTACTTTAAAATTGCCATATTCAGTGGGCATTTTCGCTTCTGTTTCAATTCGAACAACGCTCTCGTGACGTGTTCTGTATTTTATCAGATCAGCTATCGTTGATAGCTTCATTCCGTGTTGATCAGCAAAGCGTCGTAGCTCTGGGTATCTCGCCATAGAGCCGTCTTCATTCATTATTTCACAGATCACCCCCCCTGGTCTAAATCCAGCGATTCTAGAAAGATCTACGGCACCTTCGGTGTGACCAGCCCTTTTGAGGACACCACCTTCATTTGCTTTCAAGGGGAATATATGGCCTGGTTTTACGATATCCAAAGGAGAAGCGTCGGATTTCATTGCAGTTAAGATCGTGTGTGCCCGATCAGCCGCAGATATCCCAGTAGAAACTCCCTCTGCTGCCTCGATTGTCACAGTAAAGTTAGTACCATGTTCTGTCTGGTTATGAGCAACCATCAGTGGCAAATCCAATTGTTTTGTTCTTTGAGTATCTAATGCCAAACAAATTAATCCTCTGGCGTGAGTTGCCATAAAGTTGACAATCTGAGGAGTGACCATCTCAGCTGCACAAACCAGATCCCCTTCATTTTCGCGATCATCATCATCAATGAGAACAATCATCTTGCCCGCTTTAATTTCAGCAATCGCCTCTTCAATTGGATCAATTCTTAACATTTCAGTCATTCAACCTTTCTATTGGCTGCAGTTCTAGTAGCAAATCTGGAGTCAGTTGTTCTATTCTGATGATTTTAAAATTGAGGGTGTCCATCAAGTTCTCGATTCCAAGTTCTCCGCACCAGGAGAGACCTTCATTGCCAAGAACACGGGGCGCAAGGAAAAGGTAAATCTTATCAATAAGTTTTGATTTGAGAAAACTGGCATGAACTTGAGCACCCCCCTCCACTAAGATTGAATGAATGTCAAAATTTTCAAGTTGAGATAATACCCATGAAATCTCTGGCCGAACACCGGGGCTAGTCAACCTTATTAGGTTCGATGGCAGTTCCCAATCAGGATCTGGTGCCTTTCTTCCAACTACCCAAATGGTTTTTGATTCATCGTCTCGCAAGCATTTTGCTTGTCTTGGCATTCTCCCACGGCTATCCAAGATAACTTTAATCGGCGAGGTGCCTTGATGAATACCACGTGTGTTAAGTGAAGGGTTATCTTTTAGAAGCGTTTCGCTGCCAATCAATATAGCTTGGTGTTCATGACGCAATCGATGTACCAGTTGCCTGGCGTTCGGGCCTGTGATCCACTTTGAGTTGCCAGAACCTGAAGCAATTTTTCCATCTAAAGTTGCAGCGACCTTCAGAGTCACAAGCATTTTGAGGCTTTTCTATTATAGAAATTAAAATATGAGAAAATTCCGATGTAATTTTTCTGTTTTCATAGTTATGCTGTTATCAACAATAATAC
>WTIF01000232.1 GCA_011522845.1 Deltaproteobacteria bacterium | reverse complement strand
TTCTATTTGTTTAAGTCGATACTCTACATACACTTCTTGGGCTTTACTCGTATCACCATCTGCAATTTCAAGAGCCTTTTGCCTCAAGTCCTGAATATAGTGATCATTGCCAAGTTCTTCTGCAATGATGGAATAAATTTGTTCCCGACTGACAGTTTCCAATTAACCTCCAATGGTATCTTCGTTTGCATCCTGCACCGAAAGAAATTCGGATTATCTCGAAATCTTATTTTGGGCTATCCTATCAACTTGAACTCATATTTCCACATTTAATTTAGAATATTTTTCACTTTTCAGGGCGTGACAATCAATTTGTTGTGATACCGCAGGTCAATTCGTTGTGGTAGCTTATGCTTATCCTGAATTGGACCATAAACTTTTTCAAAATTTTCAACTCTTTCGACAAAGAAATTACTACCAAAATAGATGATCGTTGGTTCCTCGAACAATTTCACCTTTACGTTGAGTGGCTCTTCGACATCTACATATTGAATTTTTTTTCTAAATTCTTCGTTGAATCTTAATGAATGCTGAAATCTCAAAGCTTGCCCCAACCGAAATGAGTCTGTGAGATCATTTATTTCCTGTCGGTCAAAACCTCTCAGCACCGGAGGATTTACGATGCCATCACTCTTAACTTCCATCAGAAGATTTCTATTTTCATCGATCAGAAAAAGATTGCCACGATGTTCGATTGTTGCCTTAGGGCTGAACTCTTCAATAAAGAAGTGCAGCTGGTCAGGGAAATAACGCCTTACATGAGATGTTTTGACAATTGTGTTCAAGTTTGTTTTTCCAGCGAGTTCATAGGGGTCCAGTGTCGACAAATTGTTTGACGAGGGTAACTCAACCGCACTTAAAATATCATCTTCACTCAACAACTGTATTCCTTCTACACTAAGCTGCTGAAGCTGCTGTTGGAACAAATTAGGCGCCATCCTGAAAGTACCCCAAGCTAGCCATGAAACAGCTAGTAACAAAACCATCGATGGGATCATTTTCAGCATTGTCAATGACAATGCTCCAAGCATTTTAAGTGAATTCGAAAAGGAACCAGAATTTACGGAAGTAGCCTTTTTTTGTCGCTTCATCCTGGAGGGAATCTGCTCAGGCATAACCATGATGCGCCGCCCGTCACTTTTTTTGATTGTAACAGGGGTAATTTTTCGGCTAGGTTTTTGAGGGTTTCGCCTTGCTGGGCGTTTTTTTAGATCTTGCATAGCCTTGGCATCCATTCCCCGACAATCCACCAGCATCCTGCTAGTGGAGCAATCCCAAAATCCTGTCTAAGCTAGAGTATGAACTTCGGTTCTCAACTCAACTTTATGATCAATCCAAACTTTTTCTCTGACAAACTCAATCAGCTTCACTGCATCATCGGATGTAGCCCCACCCAAATTGACCATGAAATTGCTGTGTTTCTCACTAATCTGCATTCCGCCAAAACTCTTCCCTTTTAACCCAGAAGCTTCAATCAGTTTTGCTGCATTCCCATTTGGTGGGTTTCTAAAAACAGACCCGCAGTTTGGCTGCTTTTGTGGCTGTCTCTCAATTCTGAAAGCATGGAATTTCGCCATCTTTTGCCGAACTTTTTCCGGATTTTTTGAAAGTAAGGTAAATCTTGCCATCAAAACCACACTTTTTTCGCTCGAATTAAAAGGAGATGATCTATATGCAAAGTTCAGTTCATCTCGATTTGATCTTCGCCAATCTCCTTTCTCATCAAGCCAATCCACACTTTTCAAAAAATCGCTGGTCTCAGAGCCGTGTGCGCCTGCATTCATACAAACGGCTCCCCCGATGGTGCCGGGAATTCCTATTAAAAATTCAAGACCGGACCAGCCCTTCTGACTTAATTTTTGAGCTGCCGTAGCATCAGCCATCCCTGCTCCAAAGGTTGCCGAGAAATCCTGATCTACCATTTCCAATCTTCTAAAATTTCTTCCCAACCGGATTAGAACACCAGGCCAAAATGCTGGCATCAGCAAATTTGACCCCTTACCAATGACTCGCCAGGGCACCCCATTCCGGACGCAGTTCTGTATTGTCGAGCAGATATCTTCTTCACACTCTGCATTCAATAAAGCCAGAGCTGTCCCACCTAATTTCCAGGTATTCAATCTACCCAACTCCGGATACTCCAGAAGTGCAGATTGTTTCAGCACGGCTCTTAAATGTTCTAAGAAAAGCGAATCACTCCTCAGCCCATGTTTATAAGGGGGGTCCTGGTTGCAGTTCATCAAGTTTATAGTAGGTTCTAATATCGGGATGAAAAATGTGAGCAATAACGTCCCCATAGTCTAGTAATATCCAGGTTCCTTCCATTTCACCTTCGATTCCAAGAGGCCTAATTTTAGTGAGTTTAAGCTTTTCCTGGATCTTCTCTGCGATACCTCGGCAATGTGGCTGTGAGCGTCCTTCGCAGATCATCACGTAATCAGCCAGGCTTGATTTCTCACGTAAATCATAAAGGGCTATTTGATTAGCTTTCCCATCTCTTGCTCCCGCCACGACTAAATCTGCCTGAACTTTTGACTGCAAATTCTCCTTTGAGTTATGAAACTGAATCTAGCATACGGCCCTGCCATGTTTCGTTTGTGGCCAATAAATTTTCAATATACTGAACAGGACGCATCTTTTCTTTCGTCCATTGAGGAGCAATCAATTCATCCCAACGAGGTGCAACAGCTGTAAGCCTATGAATTGAAATCTTCTGATCCAAGTTCTCTAAGAAAAGAACAACTCGCTCTGCATATTCTTTTAAATCAATTGGAGAAAAGTTTCCGGAGTTATACTCTTCAGCCAAGGGGGTATTCTTGAGAACATGCAAATTATGCAACTTTACCCCATCAACAGATAGTTCGTTCAG
>WTIF01000027.1 GCA_011522845.1 Deltaproteobacteria bacterium | reverse complement strand
TCCGGGCGTTGATACCTTTTGCCAGCGAGGATTCAACCATCGCAGGGCTACTATCGACCGCTACCACGTTGCAACCAGCATCTATCAACTTCAGAGTCAGCTCACCATCTCCACAGCCAAGGTCGAGTACCGTCTCCCCAGGTTTTGGATTCAGCAACTGCAATACTGGTTCTCCCAAATCACTCACAAATCGTGCGTTTTGGTTATAGCCAACGGGATCCCACTCGTTAGACATTAAATCAACACTCCTTAGTCCTTCTTTGATATCTTGGTAGTCTTTGATTCCTTTTGGAATCTGATATTTGACCAACAGATCCATCAAGGATTACCATCTGCTAAAGATCATAAAACAAGAGCCTTAGTGATCAAATACACATTTTATGCTCCGATATTCTCCTATCATCAATAATCAAATAGCCCTTATGATTTCTTTGGGACTACAGTTGCGAATTTTGAAAAAAATTACTACCCCCAGCTTCTCACGGTCAACACCGCACTCCAATCACTGAAAGGGTTGAACCTGCTAATTATTAGAAAGCGTGGGAATATTAATGAAGATTGTCCCAATTAATCAGTTGATCGCTTGGGCCAACACATTTGGTTTATTGAATGGTGCCGATCCATTGAAAAATAGAGGTTTATGAACAATCTGACAATTGGCCAAAAACTCACATTGAGTTTCCTGACGTTAGTGATTCTGATTTTGGTGACAGGATCAGCGGGTTACTATGGCATCACTCAGTTGAATGAACGTCTGGCTTATGTGACTGGTCCAGCTTGGGATACGGCAGATGGTGCCATGGAGGGGACCATCGCAGTTCAGCAACAGATGAACGCCATCTTAGAAATTGTCCAAGGTAAGGAACCAGAACGCTATGAACAACAAATCCAAAAAGCTTTGATCTTTGGACAACAAGCCTTTGATCGAGTATTTGAATCTGAACTGCTAGAAGCTGATGTCATCACTAATCTGAAGAAACAAGTAAGTGGCTACCAAGACCTACGCGACCCTATTTTGGCCAAGAACGAGGAGTTTCAGGAGTACGATCGACAATTGCGGGCAAGCTTTGAAACCTTCCGGTCACTAATGGTCCAAGTTGAAGAATTTGGTGACGGGGCTGTTGAAGAGCTAGAAAACAATCCGGATATCCCAATCACCTGGGATTCAGGGCTGGGTCTACGTTGGAGTGCAGCTGATGGAGGTATGGAAGCTAGTATCTTTTTGTTGGAACGCTTCTATTTCTACCAACTCATCCTTAGCAAGCCAGAAGATTTGAGTACTCATGAGGTGCGCCTAGATGAATCGTTACAGAACCTCAGATCGCGGATGTCCGAATTGATCAACCATCCCTTATTCTACCAGACAATCCCAGATAGCGATGAAACTTACTCTCAGGCGTTGGCAGCTCAACTCGCTCAACATGAGCAAGTATTTTCCAGGGCACTTACTTCTTTCAAGGAACTATATCTCCTGAAGCTCAACTACGATCAAAAGGCCACTAACCTACTAGAACTGACCGAAGAAGTCGAAGAGTTGGGGGATGCCACTGTGGAGAATGAACTCGAAAGAGTTCAACAATTGGGTGATTTCACAACGCAACTATTGCTCGGTGCTACCGCCACTGCAATTGTACTAGCAATCGTACTGACGTACGTTTTGGTCAAAACCAACACAAGATTACTCCGACAACTGGTAGAAAACCTGAATTCTGCTTCTGAACAACTAGCTGAAGCCTCTCAGCAAATTGCTCATAGTTCAAATCGGGTGGCCAGTGCTGCCAGTCAGCAAGCTGTAAGCGTAGAAGAAACCTCTGCCTCGTTGTCAGAAATTTCTGGGCAAGTCCGTGACAACTCAAATAACGCCTCTAACGTAGCAGAAGCGGTCGTACACATGACCCAAATGGTCAAACAGAATGATGAAAAAACAAAACTTTCTACCCAGTACTCCCATGAGGCTCGCTTAGCTGCAGAACGTGGTACTTCAGCAGGTAATGATATCACCCAGTCCATGCAGGAAATACAAGTAGGCAGTGATCGCATCTCTGCAATCATTGAGGTAATTGATTCCATCACCCAGCAGACAAAGATGCTGGCTACCAATGCAGCTATTGAAGCTGCTCGAGCTGGATCTCACGGTAAGGGGTTCGCTGTAGTTGCCGATGAAGTATCTACTCTTGCAGAAAACTCAAAAAAAGCGGCTAGGGAAATTGGGGGCTTGATTCAGGAGAGTAATCGTAAAAGCCAGGAAGGAGGAAAGCTTGCCGCTCTTGGCGTGAAAGCCTTAGAAGAAATCTTAGAGCGAAATATTCAGTTCTCTGAGTTTATCTCAGAAATCGAAGCATCCAGCAGCGAGCAAACTGACAGAATACAAGAAATCGATACCCTGACTCAGGAGATCAAAACCTCTTCATCGCAGCAAGCACTCAGTGTAGAGCAAGTCCTTCGAGCTGTTGACGAAATGAACCACTCCATCCAGGAAACCGCGAGCTACGCTGAGGAAACCGCCAGTATTGCTGAGGAACTCTCCGCCCAGGCTGATCTGCTTCGGGATCTAGTAGCCCAAATCTCCAGAATCGTCGGCACAAAAATAGTCTCTTCAACTGTCACTGCTGCTTCAAGTATTGGTCAGCTTCCAGATGAATCATTGTCTCAAGCACTAACTTCCCAAGGCCCTCCATCAAACCGTCCACAGAGCAGAAACTTGATTCCGATGAGAGAAAATACTCTATGATTACCTTACTGCACTTGAGCAAAAATTTTTTGAACTAGCGATTGACCTGCTAATCTAGATCTATGGGCAAAATCGGCTCCAACTCCTCCTTTCGGACCAAGTGGTCATGTAGCATCCGTTCAGCAGTCTGGGCAATCGAGC
>WTIF01000053.1 GCA_011522845.1 Deltaproteobacteria bacterium | reverse complement strand
CATATTGATTGATGAATTTACCGATGAAAATGGTGCAACGGCTCTGGCACCGGGTTCTCAGAAAGATTTACGTTATCCAGATAAGAATGATGATTTTTTTGGAAAATGCATCCGTTTGACTGGAAAACCAGGAGACGTAGTTTTGTTCTTTGGTGCGGCTTGGCATTGTGCCATGCCCAATCAGAGTGAAGCAGGACGTATTGGAATTCTAGTGGAGTTCTTGCCGAAGTTTGTTACGCCAATTGAAGACTTGCTGAAAGATTTAGATGAGAATTATTTGAAAGGTACGACACCTGAGATGCAACAACTTCTGGGAATGAAATATCCTTGGCCCTCCACTCCTCCTCATCCGCCAATTCAGTAGATCGAAGCATTCTTTCTGAGGTCCATTTAAACCTTTTTTTGGAGTTTTACTCACTCAAGAGAAATTCAATTCTGGAAGGCACTGAAGGATGTGTAGTAAGCCATTCAGGCAATTGGCTGCAATTTTCTTGACAACCATCACTTAACTTTTGCAGGAGATTCGCGAGCGGAATTGGAGAGAAACCCGCCCTGATCAAGATTTCTTTGCCGGCTCGGTCTGCCTCTTCCTCAAACTCACGAGTATAAGCAAGACTGATTAGAGATCCTGAGACTGCTGCCAATTCCTCAGCAAAGGTAGCTGCGTCGTCAAAAATCAAACTAACCAAGGCCAAAGCCATCAACGAGCGAACCAATCTTCGCGCTGGATGTTTCAAATGAACATGACCTAATTCATGGGCCAAAACACCAATTACTCCAGCTTGATCCTCAGCGATTTCCACTAATTCATCTGTCAAAACCACCACACCACCAGGTAGGGCAAACGCATTTGGGCCAATCTCTTCACTCTGACGAAAAACTAGTTTGGCTCTTTGATCCTTTAGAACCAGGCTAGCCATACGGTTAAATTCGTGTGTGAGTTTCTCCTGATCCTGAAGCGCCAGTTCAGAGGGAGAAAAGAAACTTTCGTCAAGAATCGCTAAGGTTTTATCACCTGCCATCATCAACCAATTATGGGGAATCCAATTCGCCATCTGATCTCCGGCCCAGGGTAAGATGTATTTTGGAACCGTAATCACCAAGGCAGCCATAATTATGATTCCGATAAAAATGACTGTCTTTTTTTGTTCTAGATAGCCGAGCCAGCTTTCAGCATTCGGCTTCTCGCAAAACTCCAGGAACTCCTTTGTTTCTTGGTTGTTCTCTGCTTCAAAGAGATGTCCTTCAGCCAAGAGAATCTTATAAGGGAGACTTCCCACAGGAGCTTGAATAACCATTTTATCCAGGTGCACTTCCAGGTTGATCTCCTTAGAATTTGACTGCAACCAGAAGCCTCCATTAAACCCCAGTAATACTGCTGGTAAGGATTTTGACTGACCCGACAAGTAAAGCTTTCCTGAAATTTCCATTGGCTAGCGACTTTAAATGCCTACATCAATGTCTTGAAGATCTGTATATTCCGATCCAATTACGCCTTCAGCAGGCTGGATTCTCCCAATGAACTCGTCCAGTGATCCCCCAGGAATCAGTTGCAGACTCTCAGTTTCATAGCGCCATCGACGGACAGCCCCCCAAGGTTGAAGTAAGCCGAATGAACTCAAAGTCAGGAAGGAATTGCTCAAAACAATCCAGGCCAAACGAAATCCTGAGATTTCAGATTTAAGTTGATGGACACGAGATATTGAGAGACTTCCAAGGATTGAGTTACGAGCAACAGCGCGATAATGAAAAAATGCCAGATACAAAGCGATGATCAAAGCAAATGGGCTGAAGTCAATGAGCCAACCTGTTGCACCATCAATCGGAACCAATACCAGACGCTCAAGATCCCAGTCGTGCTGGGCCACGATGCCCAACAAGACCACAAAGGGTATCAAAATGATAGAAAACGCTTGAAAGAATCCTTTATACAACCTCTTTAACTGAGGGTCAGACTCTAGTTTTGCGTCCCCGTAGGAATAATTCATAGCCAGGTAACGTCCCGAATATCTTGTTGCAAAGGGCTGCAGGAGGCCTAGGCTGAGTAATCCAAGTAGGGGGAATAGCACGAAAGCCAACAAAGATTTTCCGTAAGTTCCGCTAAAATCAAAGCGAACATTACGAAAGCTCGTCATCCTTGCGTTGAATCGAAGGCTTCGATTGGCAAGCCAGGGAAGGGCCAGCATCAGTAAAACTAAAGAAGTTCCACTCAAAACGGTGCTCAATTCGGAAACAAGACTCAACACAACCAGCATCGACACCACGATCGCTCTCCCTTTCAGAATGACCTTTGGATCAGCGTGATAGTCAAAGCGATGACCTCCAATCAGAGTATGACCCAAGAAGAATCTACGTCTACGAACTTTAGCCCAGGCAGAGTAAATTCCCAGCGTGAGAATACTCAGCAAAAGATTTGAGAGCCAGATCCCAAAAAATTCTTTGGCTTTCCCTGTGAACTCAAAAGGAAGAGGGGAAGCATCCCAATTTTTGAGCATTGTTGGATCTTCCAAGACTTCAGGAGCAACACCCGCATCAACACTAGAACTTAAGCTTTGAGTTAGGGACTCAGAGCCTTCCACTGGCACAGATTTTTTTGGATCATTTTCAGTAGTTTCTTGATCAACCTTTCCAGGTTCATCAGCCATCATCACTCCGAGGGATTTAGATAATTTATCCTATCAACTGATCAAGCAAGAGTAGCAGTTGTGTTCAAATATTGCTGGTTTTCAGTCGAAGGTCGCAGTGTTTGAAGAAATGGAGGATTGTATCAGCAGAGACAATTCAACTGAAATAGCTGAAAAGGTAAATGTTAGAGGGAGTGGGTAGGCTAGGAATTCTTCGGACGGCTAATATGCAGCATGAAGGATTCTGCTGATTCCATG
>WTIF01000282.1:9971-11617 GCA_011522845.1 Deltaproteobacteria bacterium | reverse complement strand
TGGTATGGTTGTTCGAGCTGGAATGTATGACAGTGAAACGGTGGGCCTATTGGGAATAAACATAGAAAGAAGATTTACAGTTATATTTGGATTAGCAGCAATCGTCGCAGGTATGGCTGGGGTCATGTACACCCCAATTTTACCTCCAGACTATCACATCGGAATGGACTTTTTAGTATTGTCATTTGTAGTTGTTGTAGTTGGTGGAATGGGATCGCTGGAGGGTGCTGTTTTAGCAGGATTTATACTTGGAATACTTCAGTCTTTTGCTTCCATGAACCAGATTAAAAGTATAATTCCTGGTATCGATCAAATTATTATCTATGCAGTTGCAGTCATAATATTACTGACCAGACCAAGAGGACTATTAGGCCGTAAAGGGTTGATGGAGAATTGAAATGAATATGGAATCCAACGAAAACAAAGTGATGTTAATCTTTTCGGCAATCGTATTACTGATGCCAATATGGCTTATACCGTTTGGTGCTTCATATCCTGATCTACTACAAAAGTTCGCAATTTTTGGTATTTTTGCGATCGGCTTCAATATTTTATTTGGCTTGACTGGCTATCTCTCTTTCGGGCATGCGGCATTTCTTGGAATTGGCTCATATACAGCAGTCTGGAGTTTCAAACTTCTATCAATGAACGTCATACCAGCTATGCTGTTTGCAATTGTCATTTCAGGAGTGGCTGCAGCTTTAATTGGTTATGTGAGCTTGAGGAGGACTGGAATCTACTTTTCAATTTTGACATTAGCATTTGCTCAAATGTCCTACAATTTGGCCTACTCTGTTTTGACACCGATTACAAATGGTGAGACTGGCCTACAGCTAGCACAAGGTGATCCAAGAATATTGGATTCTCTAGTCGGAAATGTAGCTGCGACTGATGGACTTCCTTCAACTACACTTTTTGGTTTGAGTATGAGTGGGTACAGCGGGTTTTACTTTTGTGCGGTAGTAATGATCTTTGCCTTTTATGTAGCAATGCGAATAACCCACTCCCCGTTTGGATTAGCACTTAGAGCAATAAAATCAAATCAAGTCCGGATGATGTACACAGGTTTCAATACAAGACCTTACATGTTAACGGCTTTTGTGATTTCTGGGATGTATGCCGGACTGGCAGGGGCACTTCTGGCAGTTACAGATCCTCTTGCTGGTGCCGAAAGAATGCAGTGGACTGCTTCAGGTGAAGTTGTTTTAATGACGATTATTGGTGGCGTCGGTACTTTGTTTGGCCCACTTCTAGGAGTTGTGCTGATTAAATATTTTGAAAATATCTTTTCATCTTTCAATGATCAGTTGTTGACTGAAACCTTTGGTTTTCTTCCAGAAATATTTGTCAAACCCATCGTGAGTGTTGTCGGTGTATTTGTGGGAGATGGCTGGCATTTAACTCTAGGTGCCTTGTTTATGATCATAGTTATATTTTTACCTGGGGGGATCATCGAAGGGATTGGACGCATACAAAAGATGATCAAAAACCGAAAAGAAGCCCAACTAAGCTCGGGATCTGCTCAAGCCCAGGAGTCATTATGAGCAGGAAAATTCTTGATGTGAAAGGTGTCAACAAGAGCTTCGGAGGGCTGAAAGCTCTCAATGAGGTTGTATTCGATGCTGTTGAGGGAGAGACCCACGCGA